>JALOLG010000228.1 GCA_025456105.1 Ilumatobacteraceae bacterium
GTGCGCGCCGCGAGGTGGGTCACCCCGAACGCGTGCGCCCACTGCTCCTGGTCGTAGGTGCGGGCGAACGCCGTGGTGTCCACCAGCGCCGGCGCCGCGATGATCCACTCGGGCCGGTACTCCTGGGCCGTCGCCTCGCGGGTGAAGTCGCGGGGTGCGATCGGGTCACCCACGAAGATCACCGAGGTCACGCCCGACGCCTTGAGCTTGGCGACGATCTGGGAGGCCGACGCCTGGATGCTCCCCGGATCGAGCACGTACGGGAGGTTCTCCACCACCTCGGCGCCCTCGGCGGCGAGCAGCTCGACGAACCGGTCGTTCACCTGCTTCGACTGGTCGCTCGACTCGATCCACACCAGCCCGAACCGGCGCGGCTGCGACTGCAGCGCCTCGTCGCCGGCGAACTCGGCGTTCTTGCCCACGAGCTGCTTGCCGACGAACTCGGCCACGTGCTGGCGGCTCTGGATCGAGCCGGTCGCGAGCGACCACACGTGCGGATCGCGCTCGGCGTACCAGTCGTCGGCCTGGCCCGGCGTGCAGCTGATGCACAGCACCCCCCGGGCGGCGAGCTCGTCGGCGAAGGCGCTGGTGAGCGTCGGGCCGCCGAGCACGGCGAACGGCTGGATCTCGGTGGCGATGCGCACCGCGTCGGCACGGGCCGTCACCTCGTCGCTCGCGCCGCCCGTGCTCTCGAACTGCACCAGCTCGATGCTCCGGCCGTAGAGCTCGTAGAAGCGCTCGTAGTAGTCGGTGACGAACCGCTGCACCGTCTCGAACTCCTGGGCGTTGGTGTCGTCCACCGCGATCGCGTCGGTGATGTACCGGATGATCGGGTCGTCGTCGGGTCCCTGGTACCACACGACCTTGATCGAGTCGGCCGTCACCCCGGTCGCGGTCTCGCCGCCGTTGTCGCCCGTGAACGGCGCGTAGCAGTCGGGCGCGAAGAAGTCGCGCACCGCGAGGGTGCCGCGCTCGGTGTCGCACCGCTCGTCCCAGGCCACCTCGATCCCCTGCTCCTGCGCGTCGCCGAACGACAGCGGGAACGTGATCGCACCACCCGGGGCGCCGCTCGTGACGGGCGCCGTGTCGGCGGGCGTCGACCCGGTCGGCGGCTCGGTGGCCGTCGGCGGATCGGTGCCGGGCGCGACCGTGCCGGGCGCGGTCGTCGGAGTCGCCGTGGCGACCTCGTCGTCGCTGTCGCTCGTCGTGGTCGCCACGACGAGCACGATGACGGCGACGGCCGCCACGGCGATCACGCCGATCGGCCCCCACTTGCGGAGGGCGCTCGATCCCGAGCCCCCTCCCGACGAGCCGGACGCTTGAGCTGGTTGCATGTCAGTGCCTCCCTGAGCGGGCGATGGCGGCACTCGAGGTGCCGAGGTACGACTCGACGACCTGCGGGTGCCGCAGGACGTCGTCGGGTCGGCCGGTGGTGATCACCCGGCCGAGATCGAGAGCGACGAGGCGGTCGGCGATCGACGACACGAACGGGATGTCGTGCTCGACGATCAGCACGCTCGCACCCATCTCGTCGCGGAGACGGCGGACCACCGGTGCGAGCGACTCCACCTCGCGCTGCGCGATCCCCGACGTCGGCTCGTCGAGCAGGATCACCGTCGGGCGGTGGGCGACGAGGCACGCGAGGTCGACGATGCGCCGCGTGCCGGTCGACAGCTCGCGCACGAACGAGCGGCGGTGGTCACCGAGCCCCATGAGCTCGACGAGCTCGTCGACACGGTGGCCCACGGCCCGCTCCGACTCGAAGGCGTGCGGCAGGTGCAGCGCCGCCGCCACCGCGCTGCGGCTCTCGACCCATCGCTCGAGGGCGATGGCGAGCGTCTCTTCGACCGTGAGCTCGGGGAACAGCCGCGCGTCCTGGAACGAGCGCCCGAGCCCGTGAGCCGCCCGCTCCGCCGGCGACCGGCCGGTGATGTCCACCCCGCCCAGCACCACCCGACCCCCGGTGGCCGGCGTGAACCCGGAGACCAGGTCGAACACCGTGGTCTTGCCGGCGCCGTTCGGGCCGATGAGCCCGACGATCTCGCGCGGCGCGACCTCGAAGCTCACCTCGTCGACGGCGCGCAGGCCGGCGAACCGGGCCGTGAGCCCCGTCACGGCGAGCGCCGGCGGACCGTCGACGTGCCCCGCCGCCGGCCCGTCGCTCGACGCCGGCGCGGGCTCACCGTTCGCGGCGTGGGCGAGGAACACCGACCGGAGCAGATCGGGACGTTCGAGCAGCTCGGCGGTGGGGCCCTCGAAGCGGATCTCGCCGCGCTCCAGGAAGTACGCCCGCTCCGCGACCGTGAGCGCCACGTTGACGCTCTGCTCGACGAGCACCACCGTCACACCGTCGTCGGCCAGTCGGCGCACGAGCGGGAGCAGCTGGCCGACGACCGCCGGGGCGAGGCCGAGCGAGAGCTCGTCGATGAGCAGCACGCGCGGGCGCATCACGAAGCTCATGGCCAGGCCGAGCATCTGCTGCTGACCGCCCGACAGGTTCGCGGCCGGCTGGTCGAGGCGGTCGGCGAGCGCCGGGAAGAGCGCCAGCACCTCGTCGATGGCGGCCCGCACGCCGGCGGGGTCGCGGCGCTGCGTCCACCCGGCCAGGTCGAGGTTCTGGGCCACCGTGAGCGATCCGAAGACGCCTCGGCCACCGGGCATCTGCACGACGCCGAGCGCAGCGATCTCGTTGGGCGGGGCGTGGGTGATGTCGCGCCCGTCGAGCACGATCGCCCCCGCGTCGGCCTCGACGACGCCGCTGATCGCCTTGAGCAACGTCGACTTGCCGGCGCCGTTGGTGCCGAGCAGCGCGACCACCTCCCCTTCGGCGAGCTGCAGGTCGATCCCGTGCAGGACGGTGCGGTCGGCGTAGCCCGCTCGCACGCCGCGGAGCAGCAACAGGCTGGTGCGACCCTGGCGGCGCTCGTAGAGCACCTCCGAGCGGGCGGCGGTGGACTGCCACACCTGGGCGATGTCGGCATCGATCACGTCGCCGACGCTGCGCAGGATGAGGCTGCCGATCAGGAACATCGGGAGCATCACCAGCATCCCGACGCGGATGTCCCACCGGTCGGCGACCCAGCCGACGAGCGGGAGCACCAGCAGGCCGGGGATCACCCACAGCGACGCCACCGAGAAGCCCGTCGCGCGAGCGCGCGGCGGGATCGCGAGCGACAGCGCCGCCAGCACGCCGGGCCCGATCATCGCGAGCGCGGCGGAGATGACGCAGTTGAGCGCCACCGCCACGACGACGTTGGGTGCGAAGGCGAAGCCCGCGGACGCGAGCGAGGCGGCGATCGCGACCGACGCGAGGAAGTGGATGAGCCCCCGCACGTCGCCGGCGAAGCGCCGGGTGGCGATGCGGGCGCCCACCACGAGCCCGACGAGCTGGAACGGCTCGGCGACGGCCGCCGCCACCCCGCGGGCCCGCTCGTCGAGCCCGAACTCCTGCTCGTAGAGCAGCGACGCCAGCGTGACGAAGCCGATCAGGGCCGTCGCGAGGAAGGGCAGGCTGAGCCAGATCCGACGCAGCGACTGCACCTTGTGCACCGTGCGCCACCCCTCGGCGAACGACGGTGGCGCCTCCTCGGTGGCCACCACCTCCGCCGACGCGCCGGCCGCCTGCCGCTCCCAGCGCCCGCGCACCGGTTCGCGCAGGCGCAGCGCGAGCAGGGCGAACACCACCGACGGCACCACGAACACGAGGAACGGCACGCGCCAGTCGAACGCGTAGGCCAGCATGCCCGCGGTCAGCGGCCCCACGAACTGCCCGACGGCGTTGGCGGCCCGGTGGGTGCTGTACACCTTCGACCGCACCTCGACCGGGTAGTAGTCGGCGATCAGGGAGTTGTGGGTGGGGTCGATCACCGCCTTGCCGAGCGCCGAGCCGCCGCGGGCGATCGTGAGCACGACGAGCCCGGTCGCGAGACCCGTCAGGCCCGAGAACCCGGCCCACACGAGGGCGCCCGCCACCATCAGCGGCACGCGACGCGTGCGATCGGCCCATTGCGCGATCGGCACCTGGAGCGCGAGCGCGGCCACCGACGCGAGCGCCACGATCGACAGCGTCGTCGTGAGATCGAGCCCGAACTCCTCGCGGATCTCGGGCAGCAGGATCCCGAACGCCGTGCGGTCGAG
>JALOLG010000229.1 GCA_025456105.1 Ilumatobacteraceae bacterium
GACCGGGCTCAGGCGGTCCAGGGCTCGAGGACGATCGTGAGGTAGTAGGCGGCCGGGAGCACCACGACGAAGCCGTCGAAGCGGTCGAGGATGCCGCCGTGGCCCTTGACGATGCTGCCGAAGTCCTTCACGTCGAGGTTGCGCTTGAACATGCTCTCGACGAGGTCGCCCATCGGTGCCATCACGGCGATGACGACGGCGAGCAGCAGCAGGTGGCCGGTCGAGGTCCAGGTGTCGCTGCGCTCGGTGATGCCCACCACCACGAGCGCCACGATCGTGAACAGCGCCCCGCCGATGAGCCCCTCGACGCTCTTGGACGGGCTGATCCACTCGCGCAGCGGCGTGCGCCCCGCCGCCGAGCCGATGAAGTAGGCGCCGACATCGTTGGCCACGACGCCGATGGCCACGAGCACGAGCGTGTCGGTGCCCCACGGGGGGCTGCCCGGCAGCGCGGACAGCCCGACGATGAGCGACGCGAACGAGCCGAGCACGCCGATCCAGACCACGCCGAGCATGGTGATCGACACGTTCGGCAGCGGACCGGCCTCCACACCTCGGGCACCGATGAACCCGAACGCGGTGACCAGGAACGCGAACGTGACGACGAGCACGATGGCGGTCTCGCCGAGCCAGTACGCAGCCACCGGGGCCGCGGCACAGGCGATCACGCCCGGCACGACCGCAGGGCGGTAGCCGCGCTCGGCGACCTTGTCGTAGAACTCGACGGCGCCGAGCCCGATGACGACCGCGATGAGCGCCACCACGGCGGCCGGTCGCCAGAGGACGGTGGCGATGAAGACCGCGGCGATCAGCACCCCCACCGCGACGGCCACGGGCAGGTTGCGGCCGCCGGCGTCGGGTGCCGTGCGTGCCGGGCCGGACGGTCGGCCCGGTGTGGGCGCCGGCCGACGCCGACCGGTCTGCACCGGGCGGCGGGGCATGCCCGAGGGATCGGTGCCGATCGTGATGCGGGCCGGCTCGCGGACGGCCGCGGTCGAGCCGGTGATCGCGGCCGTCTGGCCCGTCGTGCGAGCCACCTCTCCGGTCGCGCTCGGGGACTCCTCGAGGTCGTCGCGCCAGACAGGGGCCTCGGAGGTGAAGGTCGACCACACGTCGAGCTCGTCGTCGGCCGGCCGGGCGGTGGCACCACTCGGCTGCTCGCCGCCGGCGCGACCCAGGCGCGGCACCTCGCCCGTGGCGGGCTCCGTCCAGTGCGGCAGCTGCCCGGTGGCCGCGTCGTCGAGCGACAGCGCCGGCTCCACGGGCTCCACCGCGCTGGTGGGCTCGTCGTCGAAGAGGGAGCCACGCCCCTCGTCGTCGGCGTCCCGACGCCAGATGTCATCAGTCATCGTCTGCGACCC
The DNA here is from genome assembly GCA_025456105.1 of Ilumatobacteraceae bacterium. Lineage (GTDB taxonomy): Bacteria > Actinomycetota > Acidimicrobiia > Acidimicrobiales > Ilumatobacteraceae. The sequence continues at coordinate 1,362 of JALOLG010000229.1, forward strand.
CCCTCAGACTTCGAGGAGCTCGTGCTCCTTGCGGTGGAACGCCGAGTCGATCCGCTCCACGTGGTCGTGGGTGATCTTCTCGAGCTCCTTCTCGGCCCGCTCGAGATCGTCGGCGGAGATCTCCCCCGCCTTCTCGGCCGTCTCGAGGTGCTTGCGGGCATCACGGCGGATGTTGCGCACCGCCACCCGACCCTCCTCGGCCATGTGCTTGACGACCTTCACGTACTCGCGCCGGCGCTCCTCGGTGAGCGGCGGGAAGCTGAGCCGGATCACGACGCCGTCGTTCGACGGGTTGACCCCGAGGTCGCTGTCGCGGATGGCCTTCTCGATCGGGCCGAGCGACGCCCGGTCGTGCGGCTTCACCAGCAGCTGGCGGGCCTCGGGCACCTGGATGGCCGCGAGCTGCTGGAGCGGCACGGGCGCCCCGTAGTACTCGACGTGCAGCTTCTCGATCAGCGCGGGTGCGGCACGGCCGGTGCGCACGGTGGCGAACTGGCCCTGCACGTGCTCCACCGCCTTGTCCATCTTCTCGATGGCGTCCAGCAGCGTCTCGTCGATCACGTCGGCCAGGCTACCCAGCGGTTCAGACGTCGTGGACGATGGTGCCGAGCTGCTCGCCGAGCAGGATCGACCGCAGCGACCCGCGCTTGGACATGTCGAACACCACGATCGGGATGCCGTTGTCGCGGCAGAACGCGATCGCCGTGGCGTCCATCACCTTGAGCCCCTTGGTCATCACCTCGAGGTAGTCGACCTCGGTGTACTTCTGCGCGGTGGCATCGGTGCGGGGGTCGGCGGTGTACACGCCGTCGACCCCCGAGTGGGTGCCCTTGATCAGGGCCTCGGCCTCGATCTCGGCGGCGCGGAGGGCCGCGGCGGTGTCGGTGGTGAAGAACGGGTTGCCGGTGCCGGCCGCGAAGATCACGATGCGGCCCTTCTCGAGGTGGCGCACCGCCCGCCGCCGGATGTAGGGCTCGGCGATGCGGGGCATCTCGATGGCCGAGAGCACGCGGGTGTCCTGGCCGTGCCGCTCGAGCGCGTCCTGCAGCGCCAGGGCGTTCATCACGGTGCCGAGCATGCCGATGTGGTCGGACTGCGTGGCGTCCATGCCCGTCATCGAGCCCGTGCGGCCGCGCCAGAAGTTGCCGCCACCCACCACCACCGCGACGTCGACGTCGAGGTGCTGGCGCAGCTCCATGATCTCGAGCGCGGTGGCGTCGAGCGTGGCGTGATCGAGGCCCTGCCCGGACGCCCCGGCGAGCGCCTCACCCGAGGGCTTGAAGACGATGCGCTTCCAGCGGACGGGACCGGCCGCGCCAGTCGTCACGGCGCTCAGCCGATCTCGACCTGGGCGAAGCTGACGATCTCGGCGCCGCCCAGCACCTGGGTGACCGACTGCTTGTCGTCCTTGGCGTAGGGCTGCTCGAGCAGGACGATGTCCTTGAAGAAGCCCTGGAGGCGTCCCTCGACGATCTTGGGGACCGCCTGCTCCGGCTTGCCCTCGTTGCGGGTGATCGTCTCGAGTGTGGCGCGCTCGCGCTCGACCACGTCGGCGGGCACCTCCTCGCGGCGCAGGTACTTCGGCCGGGCGAAGGCGATGTGGACCGCGATGTCGTGGGCGAGCTCGGGCGTGCCACCCGCCAGCTCGACCAGGACGCCGTTCACCCCGCGGCCGCCCTGGATGTGCTCGTAGCTGTCGAGCACGTTGCCGGGGGCGGCCTCGATCCGCACGACCTCGCCGAGCTCGATCTTCTCCTTGAGGGTGATCTTCAGCTCGTCGAGCTCGGCCTGCCGCTCGGCGACCGCCTCGGTGCCCTTGGCGAGCACGAGGTCGACGAGGGCGGCGGCCTCGGCCTTGAACTGCTCCGAGCCGGCGACGAAGTCGGTCTCGCACTTCAGCTTCACGATCGCGCCGACGTCGCCGTCGATCTTGAGGGCCACGACACCCTGGGTGTTCTCGCGGTCGTCGCGCTTCGCGCTCGCCGCGAGTCCCTTCTCGCGCAGCCACTGCTTGGCGGCCTCGATGTCACCGTCGGTGGCCTCGAGCGCCTTCTTGCAGTCCATCATCCCAGCGCCCGTCGCCTGGCGCAGCGACTGGACGTCCTTGGCGGTGAACGACATGTCGGATCCTCAGCTCTCGGTGGTCTCGGTGGTCTCGGGGGTGTCGGGGGTCTCGTCGGTGGTGGTCGACTCGGGCGCATCGGCGGCCGGCTCGGCCGGCGCGTCGACGGCCGGCTCCGCCGCGGGTGCGTCGGTGGCCGGCTCGGCCACGGGTGCGTCGTCGGCCTGGAGGCGGGCCTCGCGCTCGGCGCGCAGGCGGGCATCGCGCTCGGCCTGGGCGCGGGCAGCCTCGGCGCGGGCGTCGGCCTGCGCCTGGGCGAAGGCCGCCTCCTCCTCGGCGCTGCGCTGGGGCGGTGCCGGGTTGCGCTTGGCGGCGATGTAGCGGCCCTCCTCGAAGGCGTCGGCGATCACGCGGGCCAGCAGCGAGTTGGCGCGGATGGCGTCGTCGTTGCCCGGGATCGGGTACTGGATCACGTCGGGGTCGACGTTGGTGTCGACGACGGCCACCACGGGGATGCCGAGCTTGTTGGCCTCGGTGACGGCGATCTGCTCCTTCTTGGTGTCGAGCACGAAGATCGCGTCAGGGCGACGGTCGAGGCCACGGAGGCCGCCGAGGTTGCGCTGCAGCTTCTCGAGCTCGCGGTCGAGCAGCAGCGCCTCCTTCTTGATCATCACGTCGAACTCGCCCGATGCCTTCATGCGCTCGTACTCG
>JALOLG010000230.1 GCA_025456105.1 Ilumatobacteraceae bacterium
CACGACGGCTCGATCCACGAGCTGTCCAACGGGGTCAACCTGCCGGTCGCCTCCATCCGACGGATGTGCTGCGAAGCCGTCATCGTGCCCGTCCTCTTGGGACCGGACGGTCGACCGGTCGACGTCGGCCGCGAAGCCCGCACCGCCACCCGCAAGCAGCGGCGACTGCTCCGTGCCATGTACCGCACCTGCGCACACCCGCACTGCGACACGCCGTTCGACTGGTGCGACATCCACCACATCACCCCCTGGGAACACGGCGGGCCGACGGATCTCCACAACCTGGTGCCGCTGTGCTCCACGCACCACCACCTCGTCCACGACGGCCGGTGGCAGCTCACGATGGACGACGATCGGGCGGTCCGGTTCCGAAGTCCTGATGGGCAGGTCACCATCGACGGGCCACCCATCACCGCACGAGCCACCAGCCCACCCCGAGCGGCGTGATCTCAGCGGTGGCGCAGGGCGGCGACGACGCGATCGAGCATCGAGTCGATCTCGGCCCGGTCGATCGGCAGGCCCCGGATGGCGTAGCGGTGGACGAACGGCCCCTCGACGAAGTCGACCGCCTGGTCGAGGTCGAGGTCGGCCGGGAGGTCGCCGCGCGCCTTGGCGAGCTCGATCACGGTCCGGATCGGGCCCATCCGCTCGGCCAGCAGCTCGGTGAGCGCCGCCTGCAGGGCGGGGTCGTCGGCCGCGGCCTGCAGCGCGCCGAACATCACGCGGCGGGTCTCGCCCATCTCGTCGGCATCGGACGGCACCAGCGCCTCGAACAGCCGGGCCAGGTCGGTGCGCAGGTCGCCGGTGTTGGGCGTGGGGAGCGGCTGGGCGAAGCACCGCAGCGTGTCGAGCATCAGGTCCTCGCCCGTGGGCCACTGCCGGTAGATGGTGGTCTTGGCCACGCCGGACCGCTTCACCACCGCCTCCACCGTGAACCCGGAGACGCCGGCTTCGCGCATCACCTCGGTGGCTGCCTCGAGGACGGTGTCACGGGAGCGCGAGCGGCGGTTCATCTCGCTACGGCATCGTATCGTTCGTCCGGACAGATCGGTGTGACGGATGGCTCACATCCGAGAAATCCTGCGAGTGCCGGTTGACTCGCTCGTTCAGATCGCTACTGTTGCGTAGCGTTCACTCCCACCCCCAGGAGAACCCCATCATGGCTCGACTCGGTCGCTGGTGCTTCGAGCACCGCTGGCACACCCTCGCCGCATGGCTCGTGGCGCTGATCGGTGTCGGTGTGCTCGCCAACGGTGTCATCGGCTCGTCGTTCAGCGCCGAGTTCGAGATCCCGGCCTCGGAGAGCGCATCGGGCTTCGACGTGCTCGACGAGCGCTTCGCCGAGCTCCAGGCCGGTGGCCAGTCGGGCTCGATCGTGTTCCGTGCCGAGCAGGGCGTCGACGATCCCGAGGTCACCGCCGCGATGACGGCGCTGTTCGAGGAGATCGGCGAGATCGAGGGCGTCTCGGTCGAGAGCCCGTACGCGCCGACCGCGCTCGGCCAGATCAACGCCGACCGCACGGTGGCCTTCGCCACCGTCAACCTCGACCGCGGCCTCGATCAGATGGAGATGGCCGAGGTCGGTGAGGCCATCGAGGAGGCGTCGCCCTCGATCGACGGGCTGACGATCGAGGTCGGCGGCCAGTCGCTCGCCGAGTTCGAGCCGCCCGAATCCGAGCTGATCGGCCTCGCGTTCGCGATCGTGATCCTGATCCTCGCCTTCGGCTCCGTGCTCGCCATGGGCCTGCCGATCGGTGTGGCGCTGTTCGGCGTGGGCCTCGGCGCGAGCGTCGTCGCGCTGCTGAGCAACCTCACGACGATCCCCGACTTCGCCACGACGCTCGGGGCGATGATCGGTCTGGGCGTGGGCATCGACTACGCGCTCTTCATCGTCACCCGGTACCGCGAGGGCCTCCACCACGGCATGTCGCCCCGCGACGCCACCGTCGTCGCGATGGACACCGCCGGCCGCGCGGTGGTCTTCGCCGGCATCACCGTGGTCGTCTCGCTGCTCGGCATGCTGCTGATCGGCCTGTCGTTCATCTCGGGCCTCGGCATCGGCGCGGCCACCACGGTGGCGGTCACGATGCTCGCCTCGATCACCCTGCTGCCGGCCCTGCTCGGCTTCGCCCAGCACCGCGTGGAGGTGACGCGCTGGCGTGGCATCATCGCCGCCGGGCTCGTGTCGGTCGCGCTGCTCGGTGCCGGTCTCGGCATCTCGGCGCTGCTCGTCGCCGCGCCGCTCGCCGTCGTGGTGCTGCTCGCCGGGTTCGCGATCCGGCCTCTCAAGAAGGAGCTGCCGCCGCGCAAGGTGAAGCCGATCCGCGAGACCCTCGCGTACCGGTGGAGCCGCCAGATCCAGGCCCGCCCGTGGACGTGGCTGATCGGCGGCTCCCTCGTGCTGATGCTGCTCGCCGCCCCGGTGCTGTCGCTGCGCCTCGGCTTCTCCGACGAGGGCAACTTCCCGGAGGACACCACCACCCGGCGCGCCTACGACCTCGTGGCCGAGGGGTTCGGTCCGGGCTTCAACGGGCCGCTGCTGGTCGTGTCGACGCTCGAGTCGCCCGACGACGTCGCCACGGTGCAGGAGCTGTCGGCTGCGATCGGTGCCACCGAGGGCGTCGCGCTGGCGTCCCCGGCGTTCCCCGACGACCCGGCAGCGCCGACGGCGGCGATCATCCGGGTGATCCCCACCACGGCGCCGCAGGACGCGGCGACCGTCGAGCTGGTCGACCGGCTCCGCACCGACACCGTGCCCTCGGTGGTCGACGGCACCGGTGTCGAGGCGTTCGTCTCGGGATCGACGGCGGCGAGCATCGACTTCACCGACTACCTGCAGGGCCGCATCGTGCTGTTCATCGGCGTGGTGCTCGCGCTCTCGTTCATCCTGCTGATGCTGGTGTTCCGCTCGGTGCTGGTGCCGCTCAAGGCCGTGTTCATGAACCTCATCTCGATCGCGGCCGCCTACGGTGTGGTGGTCGCGATCTTCCAGTGGGGGTGGATGAACGGCATCTTCGGCGTCGAGCCGGCACCGATCGAGCCGTTCGTGCCGATGATGATGTTCGCGATCGTGTTCGGCCTCTCGATGGACTACGAGGTGTTCCTGCTCTCGCGGGTCAAAGAGGAATGGGAGCGCACCGGCGACCCGGTCAACTCGGTCGCCGACGGCCTCGCCGCCACCGCCCGGGTGATCACCGCGGCGGCGGCCATCATGATCGTGGTGTTCGGCAGCTTCCTGCTCGAGGAGGATCGGGTCATCAAGCTGTTCGGCCTCGGGCTCGCGGTGGCCGTGTTCCTCGACGCCTCGCTGGTCCGCATGCTGCTCGTGCCCGCCACGATGGAGCTGCTCGGCGCCCGCAACTGGTGGCTGCCGAAGTGGCTCGACCGGATCCTGCCGAAGATCGACGTCGAGGGCCACCACGCCGAGCTCGACGAGCCGCTGCCCACCGACGACGACCGCGACGATCGCGACCGCGAGCCAGCGCTCACCGGAGGCTGATCCGCTCGCATGACGGCACCCGATCCGGCGCTCGGCTGGACGCCCGCACTCGATGCGGCCTGGTCCGACCTCGGCCGGGTCGGGGCGCCGATGCGGGTGGCCCGGCTCGACCGGGGCTGGTCGAGCCTGCTGCGCCGTGCCGACGACCCCGAGCCACTGCGGGTTCGCAACATCGGCGTCGACGTCGCGGTCGGCGACTGGGTCGTGCCGTCCGACGACGGCGAGCGCGTCCTCCACGTGATCGAGCGGCAGTCGGCGTTCGTCCGCCGCGCGTCGTTCGAAGGAGCCCGTGCCGAGGCGCACACGATCGCGGCCAACGTCGACGTGGTGTTCCTGGTGCACGCGCTGGGGAGCCCACCCAACCAGCGGCGGCTCGAGCGCGAGCTGGTGCTGGCCTTCGACTCCGGCGCCGAGCCGGTGGTGCTCGTCACCAAGCCCGACCTCGTCGACGACCCGACCGCCGCGGTCGCCGAGCTGTCGGCGGTGGCGCTCGGCGTGCCGGTGCTGGTGGCGAGCGGCATCACCGGCGAGGGGCTCGACGCCGTGCGCGCCCACGCCGCTGGCGGGCACACCCTCGCCTTCCTGGGGGCCAGCGGTGTGGGCAAGTCGACGATCGTGAACGCCCTGCTCG
>JALOLG010000231.1 GCA_025456105.1 Ilumatobacteraceae bacterium
CTCGTGAACCGAGTGCCGGCGGCGCGAGGAGCGCGCCGCTGGCACTCGGGCGGACGTCGGCACTCGGGTGGGTTCGGGGGGTAGGTTCGCCGCGGTGGAGCTCCTCGACGTCACCACCACCCCGGCCTGGTCGGCGCTGCTCGCCGTCGAGCGGCCGGCGTCGCTGCGGTACCTGTTCGACGCCGACCCGGACCGCGGGCGTCGGATGGTGGTCGAGTGCGCCGATCTGCGCATCGACTGGTCGAAGCACCTCGTCGACGACGACGTCGTCGCGGCGCTCCTCGCCGTCGCGCGCGCCGCCGGTGTCGAGGCACACCGCGACGCGATGCTCCGCGGCGACCGCATCAACACGACCGAGGGCCGGTCGGTGCTGCACACCGCGCTCCGGCTGCCGCGCGACGCGACACTCGTGGTCGACGGGGTCGACGTGGTGGCCGAGGTCCACGCCGTGCTCGACTCGATGGGCGCGTTCGCCGAGCGGGTCCGCGCCGACGAGCGCATCACCGACGTGGTCAACATCGGGATCGGCGGGTCCGATCTCGGACCGGCCATGGCCGCCCGGGCGCTGGCGGCCGACGCCCACCCGCGCATCCGCACCCACTTCGTCTCCAACGTCGACGGTGCCGACATCACGGCCACCCTCGCCGGCCTCGAACCGGCCGCCACGTTGTTCGTGGTGTCGTCGAAGACGTTCACCACGATCGAGACGCTCACCAACGCCCGCACCGCGCGCGCGTGGCTCACCGCCGCGCTCGGCGATGCCGCAGTCGCCGAGCACTTCGTGGCGGTGTCCACCAACGCCGAGCAGGTGGCGGCGTTCGGGATCGACACCGCCAACATGTTCGGCTTCTGGGACTGGGTGGGGGGCCGCTACTCCGTCGACTCGGCGATCGGCCTCTCGCTCATGATCTCGATCGGCCCCGACCGGTTCCGCGAGCTGCTCGACGGCTTCCACGCCGTCGACGAGCACTTCCGCACCGCCCCGCTGGAGGCGAACGCACCCGTCCTCCTGGCGATGCTCGGCGTCTGGTACGTGGACGTCCTGGGGTGGCGCAGCAAGGCGGTGCTGCCCTATGCGCAGGAGCTCGCCCGCTTCCCCGCCTACCTCCAGCAGCTCGACATGGAGTCGAACGGCAAGTCGGTGCGGCGCGACGGCACGCCCGTCACCGCCGGCACCGGACCCGTGGTGTGGGGCGAGCCCGGCACCAACGGCCAGCACGCGTTCTACCAGCTGCTCCACCAGGGCACCCAGGTGGTGCCCGTCGACATGATCGGGTTCGCCCACCCGCACCACCCGCACCGTCACCACCACGACCTGCTGGTGGCGAACCTGCTCGCGCAGGCCGAGGCGCTGGCGTTCGGGCGAGCGAACGAGCTCGAGCCGCACCGCCACTTCCCGGGCGGACGACCGAGCACGATGATCCTCGCCGACCGGCTCACCCCGTCGGTGCTCGGCCAGCTCATCGCGCTCTACGAGCACATCGTGTTCGTCCAGGGCGTCGTCTGGGGCATCAACAGCTTCGACCAGTGGGGTGTCGAGCTGGGCAAGGAGCTCGCCAACCGGATCACGCCCGAGCTGACCGGCGAGACGGCCGTGGGCGGGCACGACAGCTCCACGACGGCGCTGATCGAGTGGTACCGCGAGCGACGCCTCAGCGGCTGATGATGCTCGGGTGGGACGCCGTCGGTGCCCGGGGGCTGCGGCGCAGGAGCAGCAGCGAGCGTGCCGCGACGTGCAGGGTGGCACCGCCGGTGCAGTGCACGGCCGGCCGGTCGATGGTGCCCGCACCGGGATCGCTGGTGTCGAGCTCGACGAGCCAGCGGGTGCCGTAGGCCTGCGACGGCAGGCGCCACTCGATGTCGAGCTCGCTCGCGTGGATGATCACGAGGAACGTGTCGTCGACGATCCGCTGGCCGTACTCGTCGGTGTCGGGGATCCGGTCGCCGTTGAGGAACACGGCCACCGACTTGGCGTAGCCCTGCTCCCAGTCGGTGTCGGTCATCTCGCCGCCGTCGGGCTTGAACCACCCGATGTCGTCGATGCCGCGGATCTGGCGGCCCTTGAACCACCGGCGTCGGCGGAACACCGGATGGGCGTGGCGGATCGCCACGACGCGACGGCAGAACTCGAGGAACTCGTCGTCGGGGTGGTCCCACGGGTACCACGAGACCTCGTTGTCCTGGCAGTAGGCGTTGTTGTTGCCGAGCTGCGTGCGGCCGATCTCGTCGCCGCCCGAGATCATGGGGACGCCCTGTGAGAGCAGCAGCGTGGCGATGAGGTTGCGCCGCTGCCGCCGCCGCAGCTCGTCGATGGCCGGATCGTCGGTGGGGCCCTCCACGCCATGGTTCCACGAGCGGTTGTGCGACTCGCCGTCGCGGTTGCCCTCGCCGTTGGCCTCGTTGTGCTTGTGGTCGTACGACACGAGGTCGACGAGCGTGAAGCCGTCGTGCGCGGTCACGAAGTTGATCGACGCCGTCGGCCGGCGCGTGTCGGCCTGGTACAGGTCGCTGCTGCCGGTGAACCGCGACCCGAACTCGGCCAGGCGACCACCCTCGCCGCGCCAGAGGTCGCGGATGACGTCGCGGTACTGGCCGTTCCACTCCGACCAGTTGGGCGGGAAGTTGCCCACCTGGTAGCCGCCGGCACCCACGTCCCAGGGCTCGGCGATCAGCTTCACCTGCGACACCACCGGGTCCTGCTGCACGAGGTCGAAGAACGCCGAGAGGCGGTCGACCTCGTAGAGCTCGCGGGCCAGGGTCGACGCGAGGTCGAACCGGAAGCCGTCGACGTGCATCTCGAGCACCCAGTACCGCAGGCTGTCCATGATCAGCTGCAGCACGTGCGGGTGGCGCATGTTGAGCGAGTTGCCCGTGCCGGTGAAGTCGAGGTAGCGCCGCTGGTCGTGGTCGAGCAAGCGGTAGTAGGCGTGGTTGTCGATGCCCCGGAACGACAGCGTCGGACCGTGGTGGTTGCCCTCGGCGGTGTGGTTGTAGACCACGTCGAGGATCACCTCGATCCCCGCGGCGTGCAGGCTCCGCACCATCGCCTTGAACTCCTGCACGTGACCCACCACCTCGCGCGAGCAGTAGCCGTTGTACGGCGCCAGGTACGCGAGCGTGTTGTAGCCCCAGTAGTTGCGCAGTCCCTGCTGCACGAGGTGGTGGTCGTTCACGAAGTGGTGCACCGGCATCAGCTCGATGGCGGTCACCCCGAGCCGGGTGAGGTGGTCGATCACGGCGTGGTGGGCGAGACCCGCGTAGGTGCCGCGCAGGTCGTCGGGCACCCCCGGGTGCGTGAACGTGAGCCCCTTGACGTGAGCCTCGTAGATGACCGTCTCGTGGAGCGGTGTGGCCGGCGGGCGGTCGTTGCCCCACTCGAAGAACGGGTCGCTCACCACGCCGAGCGGCACGTGCGGCGCGCTGTCGTCGAGGTTCGGCCGGTCGTGGTGGTCGAAGTCGTAGGCGAAGCAGGCGGGCGCCCAGTCGACCAGGCCGTCGATGGTCTTGGCGTACGGGTCGAGCAGCAGCTTCTGCGGGTTGCACCAGAGACCCCGGCCCGGGTCCCAGGGACCGTGCACGCGGAACCCGTAGCGCTGCCCCGGCCGGACGTCGGGCAGGAACGCGTGCCAGATGAACCCGTCGACCTCCCGGAGCTCCACGCGCGTCTCGTCGCGGCGCCGGTCGCCGTCGGCGTCGTCGGCCAGCAGGCACAGCTCCACCCCGTCGGCCACGCTCGAGAAGATCGAGAAGTTGGTGCCCGAGCCGTCGTAGCTCGCGCCCAGCGGGTAAGGGCTGCCCACCCAGGCGCGCGGTGGTCGGGGATCGCCGTGCATCCTCCACATTGTTGCCGGTGGCGGCCGTCGGGAACACTGTCCCCATGGAGAGCGATCCCATCGAACGTGTCGGCGTGATCGGCTGCGGCCTGATGGGGGCCGGGATCGCCGAGGTCTGCGCCCGTGCCGGGCTCGACGTGCTGGTGCGAGAGGTCGACGCCGTGGCCGCCGAGCGCGGTCGGTCGCGGCTCGTCGCCTCGCTCGACCGCGGCCTGTCGTCGGGCAAGCTCACCGAGGCCGAGCGCGACGCCGCGATCGCAGCGCTCTCGTTCACCACCGATCTCGC
>JALOLG010000232.1 GCA_025456105.1 Ilumatobacteraceae bacterium
CGGTGACACGGCCACCACCGCCACGCTCGCGAACCCGACGGCGGCGCCCAGCCGGCGTGTGTGGTCGAGGCCGATCCGGTCGACGACCGCGTCGCCGCCCAGGCGGCCCACCACCATGCCTGCCGCGTACGACACGAATCCGAGGGCAGCGGCTGCTGCAGCGAGATCGAAGCGCTCCTCCACCACCAGCGACGACCACTCGATGAGCGGCATCTCGGCCAGCGTGGCCGTCACGCCCACGACCACGAGCACGAGCGTGGCCGACGACGGACGGCGCCGTCGCACGCGGGGTGGGGCGTCGCCCCGGTGTCCGGCGGTGGGGAGCAGGAACGGCCGCACCGCCAGCACGATGAGCACCAGCGCGACGGCGGTGACGGCGAGCTGCAGTCGCAGGTCGACCTCGAGCCGCGCGAGCAGCGTCGCGATCGCGCCGCCGCTGAGCAGGCCGATCGACCACATGGCGTGCAGCCGCGACATCACCGACGTGTGCCGCAGGTCCTGCAGCTCGACGGCCTGGGTGTTCTGCGCGACGTCGATCACACCGTCGAGCGCGCCCACCGCCAGCAGCGCGAGGAACAGCACCCCCGGCACGGGCGCGATCGCGATCACGGGCAGCACGGCGGCGAGCGCGAAGGTGGGGATCGTCGCCACGGCTCGGCTGCCCCAGCGCGCCACGATGCGGCCGGCGTAGGCGCTCATGATCAAGCCGCCGATGCCGCCGCCCACGAGGGTGAGGCCGAGCGCGGCGTCGCCGATGTCGAGCCGGTCCTGGATCTCGGGCAGCCGCGGCAGCCACGAACCCGCCGCCACGCCGTTGGTGAGGAACAGCGCCGCGATGGCGGGCGTGGCTCGCCGCGCCAGCTCGGCGGGCTGTCTAGTGTCGATGGGCATGGCCGACGTGACGATCTACCACAACCCCCATTGAAACTCGTCCAGCAATGCCGTGAGCATTGCCACCGAGCTCGGGGTCGACGCCGACATCGTCCTCTACATGAAGGACCCGCCCGACGAGGCCACGCTGCGCGAGATCATCTCCAAGCTCGAGGACCCGCCCGACGCGCTCGTGCGGCGTGACAGCACCTGGAAGAAGCTGGGCCTCACCGAGGACGACGTCGCCACCGTCGACCAGATCGTCGCCCTGCTCGTGCAGCGCAAGGCGCTCCTGCAGCGGCCGATCGTCGTCACCAGGGACCGGGCGATCGTCGGCCGGCCCAAGGAGCGGGTGCGCGAACTCCTCGGGGGCTGACCGCCTCGCCCGGTACCCTCTCGCCCCGGGGAGGGGGTCACGTGGAGCACAGCGGATCGGGCGACAAGTGGCGCCTGCTGCTCGCGCAGCTCCGTGAGCAACGCCGTGGCTTGGCGGCTGGCGTGGCCGTCGGGCTCGCGTGGACGCTCGGCAAGATCGCGATCCCGCAGCTCACGCGGCTCGCGATCGACCAGGGCATCGTCGAGGACGGTGCCGTGTGGGCGTGGGCCGGCCTGATCGCCCTCGCAGGAGTGGTGATCGGCGTCTTCGCGGGCGCCCGCCGCTACCTCGCCTTCTCGCAGAGCCGGCTCACCGAGATGGTGGTGCGCGAGCGCCTGTTCTCGCACGTGCTGTCGCTCCACATCGGCTACCACGACCGCTCCCAGACCGGCCAGCTGATGAGCCGGGCCTCGAGCGACCTCAACCAGCTGCAGGCGTTCGTCGTGATGATCCCGCTCACGATCTCGAACGTCGCGCTCATCGGTGGCGTGGTCGTGGTGCTGTTCGTGATGGACCCGCTCCTCGCGCTCGTCGCCCTCGCACCGCTGCCGTTCGTGAACATCACCGCACGCCGGTTCTCGCAGACGATCCACCCGGCGGTGATGGCGGTGCAGGCCGAGCAGGCGCAGCTCGCGACCGTCGTCGAGGAGACCGTCGGCGGGATCCGCGTGGTGAAGGGCTTCGGTGCCGAGCCGGTCCAGGCGGCCAAGCTGCGGGCCGAGGCCGACGACATCCAGCGGGTGTCGATGGACGCCGCCCGAGTTCGCGCCCGGTACCTGCCGGCCATCGATCTGCTGCCCTCGCTCGGGCTGATCGCCGTGCTCGGCGTGGGCGGGCACCGGGTGCTGAACGGCGAGATGAGCGTGGGTGAGCTGGTCGCGTTCAACACCTACGTGGCGCTGCTGGTGTGGCCGTTGCGCACGATCGGCATGACGATCGCGTTCGCGCAGCGGGCGGCGGTCGCCATGGAGCGCGTGCACGAGGTGCTCGGCACGGTGCCCGAGATCGTCGATCCGCCGCACCCGAGGTCGCTGCCCACCGATGGCCGGCTCGGTGCCGTTCGATTCGAGCACGTGCGCTTCGGCTACGGCGCGGGGATCGGGGTGCTCGACGACTTCGACCTCGACGTGCCGCCCGGGTCGTCGGTGGCGCTGGTGGGCGCGACCGGCTCGGGCAAGTCCACCGTCGCCCGGCTGCTGCTGCGCTTCTACGACGTCGATGCCGGCGCCGTCACCCTCGACGGGGTCGACGTCCGCGACCTGCCGGTCACCGAGCTGCGGCGTGCGGTCGGCGTCGTCTTCGAGGACACCCTGCTCTTCCTCGACACGGTGGCCGCCAACATCGCCTTCGCGTACCCCGACGCCGACGCGGCCGTCATCGAGCGGGCCGCACGGCTCGCCGGCGCGCACGAGTTCATCGAGGCGATGCCCGACGGGTACGACACCGTCATCGGCGAGCGCGGGTTCTCGCTGTCAGGTGGGCAGCGCCAGCGCATCGCGATCGCACGCGCCATCGTGGCCGACCCGCGGGTGCTCGTGCTCGACGACGCCACCAGCGCGGTCGACCCCTCCAAGGAGCACGAGATCCGGGCAGCGATGGAGACCGTCATGCAGGGTCGCACCACCATCGTCATCGCGCACCGGGCGGGCACGATCGCGATCGCCGATCAGGTCGCGCTGCTCGACGAGGGTCGCGTCGCCGCCGTCGGCACCCACCACGAGCTCCTCGCGTCGAACGAGCGCTACCGGGAGGTGCTGGCGGCCATGAGCGTCGCCGAGGGCACCGGCGACCGTGAGGCGGTGGGCTGAGCATGTGGGCCACCCACGCCGTCAGCGAGGAGGACAAGCTCGATCGCGAGGAGACCGCCCGAGTGCTGCGTCGCGCGGCGGCCATGTCGCGGCCGTACCGGCGGTGGATCCTGCTCGCCCTCGGGTGCGTCGTGCTCTCGACGCTCGCCACGCTCGCCGGCCCGCTGCTCGTGCGGTTCGCGATCGACGAGGGCATCGCCGACGACGACGTCGGCACCCTCAACCTGGCAGTGGGCGTCTACGTCGCCGTGGTGGTGATCGCCTACCTCGGCGCGCGGCAGCAGTACGTGTTCGTCAACCGGGCGGGGGAGGGGTTCCTGCGCGACCTGCGCGTGCGGGTGTTCGACCAGCTGCAGCGACAGTCGCTCGCGTTCTACGACCGTCACCTCGCCGGAGTGCTCGTGTCGCGGATGACGGCCGACATCGAGTCGATGGCCGAGCTGGTGCAGTGGGGGCTGCTGCAGTTCGTGGCCGCCACGATCCTGATCGGGCTGTCGCTCGTGGTGCTGTTCGCCATGTCGTGGCAGCTCACGCTCGTGGCACTCGCGGTCGTCCCGCTGATCCTGCTCGCGTCGGTGAAGTTCCAGCGCGACTCGAACCGGGCCTACCTCGACGTGCGGGACAAGGTGGGTCAGAACCTGTCAGCGCTCCAGGAGGGCATCAGCGGGGTGCGGGTCATCCAGGCCTACGCCCGCGAGGACGAGCAGCGCACCCGGTTCGCCCGCTCCAACCGGGCGCTCTACGACTCGCACATCCACAGCGTGCGGGTGTCCACCTGGTACTTCGGCTTCGTCGAGTTCGCCGGGGTGCTCGCCACCGCGCTCACGATCGGTGTCGGTGGCTGGCTGGTCAGCGACGGGGAGGTGTCGGTGGGCACGGTGGTGGCGTTCGTGCTGCTGCTCGCCAACCTGTTCGAGCCGATCCAGCAGCTGTCGCAGCTGTTCAACACCCTCCAGTCGGCGACCGCGTCGCTCAACAAGCTGTTCGCCATCATCGACACCGAACCCGAGGTGGGCGAGGTCGTCGGTGCCCGCCGCTTGCCGGCGCGCGGCGACC
>JALOLG010000233.1 GCA_025456105.1 Ilumatobacteraceae bacterium
TGCACGTCGTGGCCCGCGAGCACGGACTGCATCTCGAGCGCCGCACGGACGGCGCGCTCCGGGTCGTCCTCGTGCGCCACGGGCGCGCCGAACAGCGCCACGATCGCGTCGCCGAGCACCTTGTCGACGTTGCCCCCGTAGCGCTCGATCACGGCGACGAGACGCTCGAAGGTGGTGTCGACGAGGCGCTTCACGTGCTCGGGATCGGCGGTGGAGGCCAGCGTGGTGAAGCCGACCACGTCGGCGAACATCACCGTCACGACGCGCCGCTCGTCGTGCGAGGTGTCGAGCAGCGACAGCCCGCACGACGGGCAGAAGCGCGCGCCGGCGGGCACCGGTTGGCCGCACGAGGGACACGCCATCGGGCGGATCGTACGGCACCGCCGACCCCGAACATCGCGTGTGTTCGCGCGCCGGATTCGGTACAACGGTGCCCATGGCCGACACCCCCACGGGTACCCCAACCGTCGCCGCCGCCGCCGGCGCCGTCGACGCACGCAAGACCTACGGCAGCGGCGACGCCGTGGTGCACGCCCTCGACGGCGTCACCGTCACGTTCGAGCTCGGTCGCTTCACCGCGATCATGGGCCCCTCGGGCTCGGGCAAGAGCACGCTCCTGCACTGCCTGGCCGGGCTCGACGAGCTCACCTCCGGCTCGGTGTTCATCGGTGACACCGACCTCGCCTCGCTCGACGACCGACGACTCACCGAGCTGCGCCGCGAGCGCGTGGGATTCGTCTTCCAGTCGTTCAACCTGGTGCCCACGCTCACCGCCGACGAGAACATCCGCCTCCCCCTGCTGCTCGGCGGGCGCGACGGCGACCCGGTGTGGATCGACACGGTCATCGACACCGTCGGCCTCCGAAACCGGCTCACGCACCGGCCGAGCGAGCTGTCGGGCGGGCAGCAGCAGCGCGTGGCCGTCGCCCGTGCGCTCGCCAGCCAGCCGACGATCATCTTCGCCGACGAGCCCACCGGCAACCTCGACTCCACCACCGGCGCCGAGATCCTCACGTTCATGCGACGTGCCGTCGACGACTTCGGCCAGACCATCGTGATGGTCACCCACGACCCGACGGCGGCGTCGTACGCCGACCGCATCGTGTTCCTCGCCGACGGCCACATCGTCGACGAGATGACCGAGCCCACGCCCGACGCGGTGATCGACCGCATGAAGCGCCTGGGGAGCTGACGTGATCGGCCTCGTCACCCGCCGCAGCATGCGGGCACGGCTCGGGCGCAACATCTTCATCGCGCTCGCCATCACGCTCGGCGTGGCCTTCGTCGCCGGGTCGTTCGTCCTCGCCGACAGCATCCGCACGACGTTCGACTCGCTGTTCAGCGAGCTCAACCAGGACGTCGACCTCGAGGTGCGCTCGGTGCTCGCGACCGACAACGCCCAGGCGCAGCGCGACCCGGTGCCGGCCTCGCTCGCCGACGAGCTCGCGGCCATCCCCGGCGTGGCCGAGGTCGAGCCCGTGCTGCAGCGCTTCGCCCAGCTCCTCGACCCGGACGGCGAGCCGGTCAGCACCCAGGGCGCGCCAGCGATCGGCGCGGCGTGGACCGGCCCCACCGGCATCTCCGGCGTCACCCTCAAGGAGGGCCGGAACCCCGAGGGGCTCGGCGAGACCGCGATCGACCGCGCCACGGCCGATCGGGTGGGGTTCGAGATCGGCGACCCGATCGACATCGTGTTCGACGACGGGGTCCGATCGTTCGAGATCGTCGGGCTCGTCGGCCTCGGCAGCGCCGACGGCTTCGGTGGTGCGACGGTCGCGACGTTCGACCCGGCCACCGCCCGCGAGGTGCTGAACGCCGGCGACACCTACGACGCCATCGATCTCCGGCTCGACGACGGTGCCGACGCGGCCGCCGTCGCTCGCGACATCGAGGCGCTCCTGCCCGACCGCACCGAGGTGGTCACCGGCGAGCAGGTCGCTCAGGAGGCGTCCGACCAGATCAACCAGTTCGTGTCGCTGTTCGGCAACGGCCTGCTCGCATTCGCGTTCGTCACCGCGTTCGTGTCGGCGTTCATCATCAACAACGTCTTCGGCATCACGATCACCCAGCGCCTGCGCGAGCTCGCCCTGCTCCGAGCGATCGGGGCCAACACCAAGCAGGTCCGCTCGATGATCATCGTCGAGGCGCTCCTCATCTCGATCACCGGCACCGTGCTCGGCCTGTCCCACCGGTCGACCTCGTGATGGCCCCGCGCACCGTCGTGATGGCGGTCATCGTCGGTGTCGGCATCACGATGGTGTCGGTGCTGCTCCCCGCCCGCCGGGCCGCCCGCATCCCGCCCATCGCGGCACTTCGCCCCGAGCTCGGGTACACCGCGCTGGCCGCCACGCGGCGCCTCGTCGGGGGCGGCATCCTCACCGCCATCGGCACGGCGATGTTCGTGATCGGGCTGTTCGCCACACCCGGTGGCACGCAGGGCCTGATCGTGCTGGCCGGTGGTGGCGCGCTGCTCATCTTCCTCGGCGTCGCCAGCCTCTCGGCCGCCGTGGCCAAGCCCGTCACATCGGCGCTCGGCGCACCGATCCAGCGGCTGTTCGGACTCCCCGGACGCCTCGCACGCGAGAACTCGGCCCGCGTGCCGCGCCGCACCGCGCGCACCTCGTCGGCGCTCATGATCGGCGTGGCGCTCGTGAGCGCCGCCGCGGTGTTCGCGATCTCGCTGCGCGACACCTTCGTCCGGGTGCTCGACCGCGCCATCACCGCCGACTACATCGTCACCGACGAGTCGTTCCAGGGGCTCCCACCCCAGGTGGCCGTCGACCTCGGCGAGCTCGACGAGCTCGCGGCGGTGTCACCGTTCCGGTTCGTCTTCGGTCAGGTCGACGGCGACGACAAGCAGATCACCGCGGTCGATCCCGTG
Source organism: Ilumatobacteraceae bacterium (assembly GCA_025456105.1). Taxonomy (GTDB): domain Bacteria; phylum Actinomycetota; class Acidimicrobiia; order Acidimicrobiales; family Ilumatobacteraceae. The sequence continues at coordinate 2,882 of JALOLG010000233.1, forward strand.
GACTTCCCGCAGCTCGCCGACCTCCAGGTGGTGGAGGGCGGGTTCGAGGACCTCGCCGACGGCGGCGTGCTCGTCCACAGCGATCCGGCCGACGACCTCGACCTCGAGGTGGGCTCCACCGTGGACGTCACGTTCCAGAACGGCGCGGTGCGCACGCTCACCGTGGCCGGGATCTTCGACGACGCGTCCCTCGGTGCCAACTGGTACATCTCGCTCGACACGTTCGAGGACGCGGTCGAGCTGCCGCCGCGCGACGCCTTCGTGCTGGCCCGCCTCGCCGACGGGGTCGACCCGAGCCTCGCACGGCCGGTGATCACCGAGGCGCTGTCCACCTTCCCGCAAGCCGAGCTGCAGGACAACGCCGAGTTCCGTGCCCAGCAGGAGGGACAGATCAACCAGCTGCTCGCCGTCATCACCGGCCTGCTGAGCATGGCCATGGCCATCGCGGTGATCGGCATCGCGATCACGCTGGCGCTGTCGGTGTTCGAGCGCACCCGCGAGATCGGGCTGCTGCGCGCCGTGGGCATGACGCGCCGGCAGCTCCGGCGCACCGTGCGCTGGGAGGCGGTGATCGTGTCGGTGTTCGGCGCGGTCGTGGGCGTCGTCGTGGGCGTCGCGCTGGGTGTCGCGCTGTCGCTCGCCGTGCCCGACTCGGTCATCGACGTCGTGTCGATGCCCTGGTCGATCATCGTCACGGTGCTCGTCGGCGCGGTCGTCGCCGGCGTCGTCGCTGCCTGGTACCCCGCCCGCAAGGCGTCGCGCATGGACGTGCTCGACGCCATCGCCACCGAATGAGGCCCGCCGTGCCCGCACTCGACCCCGCCCGGCTCCCGACCGAGGTGCTCGACTTCCTCGCCGAGCGACACCTGGCCACGCTCACCACGCTGCGCGCCGACGGCTCACCGCACGTGGTGCCGGTGGGCTTCGGCTACGACCCCGACGATCGCGTGGTGCGCGTCATCACCTTCGCGGGCGCCGTGAAGGCCCGCAACGCCGCGCGCGGTGGGCGGGCCGCCGTGTCCCAGGTCGACGGCGGCCGGTGGCTGACCCTCGAGGGCACCGCATCGCTGGTCACCGACCCGGCCGGCGTGGAGCGAGCAGTTCGGGCGTACGCGGCCCGCTACCGCGAGCCGGCCGAGCGGGCCGATCGTGTGGCGATCGAGATCGCGGTCGACCGCGTGCTCGGCCGCGCCTGAGGTTCAGACGGCGTCCGAGCGACGCCACCTCAGACGGCGTCGGAGCGACGCCACCTCACACGGCGTCCGAGCGACGCCACCTCACACGGCGTCCGAGCGACGCCATGGCAGCTCGGCGAGGTACTTCGTGGCGGCCGGATGGGGATCCATCGACGGCGTGTCGTCGGCGCGCCGGCGGTCGAGGCGCACCTGGCACTCGGGGCACCAGTACAGGAGGCGGGCCTGCTCACCGCTGCGCCGCACCTCGATGGTGCCCCGGCACCGGGGGCACGCCTGGCCGTTGCGGCCGTACACGGCCAAGCCGCCACGGGTGCCCGGGTGGGTGACGCGAGCGGGCGAGTGCAGGTTGGCCCGCAGCATGCGGGCCGCGGTGTTCACCACCCGCACGGCGTCGCGGTGCGACAGGTCGCCGACGTGCGCCCACGGACTGAGCTCGGTGGCCCACAGGATCTCGCAGCGGTACACGTTGCCCACCCCGCACATCACGTGCTGGTCGAGCAGCACGTCGCGGAGCCTCGCGTCGGGATCGGGGTACGACAGCAGCAGCTCCACCACCGAGCCGAGATCGGCGTCCGACCGGCACAGGTCGGGCCCGAGGCGACCGAGACCCGGGTGCCGCGACCTGCTCTCGGCCCGGAACGTCTCGACCACGGGAGCGTTGAAGCACACCGCCACCCAGTCGTGCGTCTCGATCGAGGCGCGCAGCTGGCGATACGGCCGACGCCACGGCTCGCCGACGCGGTAGAGGTGCCACGACCCGGTCATGCGCATGTGGGTGTGCAGCACCAGGCCGTCGTCCCAGGCGATCTCGAGGTGCTTGCCGTGGCTCTCCACCCGCTCGACGAGGCGCCCCGCCTGCGGCACCGGGCCGACGAGGCGGGGGGCGTCGAAGCGCACCATCGCCTTGCCCACGAGCGCCACACGCAGGGCGGCAGCCGTGCGATGGATGGTGTCGCCCTCGGGCATCGGAGAGCGAGGTTACGCCGCCCGGGCGCGGCAGTGGTGGACGCCGTCGTCGGTCAGGGGAGCTGGCCGACGTGGGCGAGCGCGAGGCGGATCAGCCGGTCGTGACCACCGGTCATCTGGTCGCGCACGGCGGGTGACACCGCCTCCTCGGGCGTGAACCACGCGAGGTCGAGCGCCTGCTGCGTGGGCGTGCACTCGCCGTCGACCGGCACCACGTACGCCAGGCTGACGGCGTGGTGCCGTGGGTCGTGGAACCCGCTGCGATCGGGGTCGGGGAAGTACTCCACCACCGTGAACGGCGACGGGTCGACCGGGATGCGAGGCAGCGCGAGCGGGCCGAGGTCCTTCTCGCAGTGCCGCACCAGGGCGTCGCGCACGCGCTCGCCGAACAGCACCCGACCGGTGACCACCATGCGGCTGATCGTGCCGTCGGCCGCCTGGCGCAGCAGCAGGCCCACCTTGGTGACGTTGCCGAGCGGATCGACGCGGACCGGCACGGCGTCGACGTAGACGAGCGGCACCTGCGCCCGCACCTGCTCGAGCGCCTCGGGGGAGAGCCACGACGTGTCGGTGGCGGTGGTCTGGTCGCTCACGGCGGGAGATCTTCACAGATACGGTCGCCGGCGTGCACCTCTCCGACGCGCGCTGGCCCGAGCTGGGCCACCCGCTGCTCGTGGTCCCGGTGGGCTCGTGCGAGCAGCACGGCCCGCACCTCCCGCTCGGCACCGACAGCGTCGTGGCCACGGCACTGGCCGAGGGACTCGCCGCACGGCGCGCCGACACCGTCGTGGCACCCGCCCTGCACATCACCTCGAGCGGCGAGCACGCGGGCTTCCCCGGCACGCTCTCGATCGGGGCGGCGGCGACCGAGCTCGTGGTGGTCGAGCTGGTCAGGTCGGCCGACTGGGCGAGCGGCGTGGTGCTGGTGAACGGCCACGGTGGCAACGCCCGCCCGGTCACCGACGCGGTCCGACGGCTCACCGACGAGGGGCGCCGTGTCATCGCCTGGTGGCCGAAGGTCACCGACGGCGACCTGCACGCCGGCGCGACCGAGACCTCGCTGCTGCTCGCGCTGCGCCCCGACCTCGTGCGCACCGAAGCGGCTGCGGCCGGCCCGGTCCCGACGATCGACGAGCTCGTCCGCGACGGCGTCCGCGCCCACAGCCCGAG
>JALOLG010000234.1 GCA_025456105.1 Ilumatobacteraceae bacterium
ACCGAACCAGTGCTCGTCGACCATCTGCTCGATCGTGACCACCCACGCGACGTCGCCGTGGGCGTCGGTGGCCACGTCGACGAGCGAGCGCACGGCCCCGTGCTTGGCGTGGAGCCACCGGAACCGCCCCTCACCCGACTGCATCGCCACGTGGTCGAGCACCTCCCGGGCGGGCACGACGATGTCGTCGCCGACGTGGACCTGGCCGTGGTCGGCCGTGACGAGCAGCATCGCGCCGGCGGGGAGCTCGTCGAGGAGGTCGCCCACGAGACGGTCGGCAGTACGCAGCTCGGCGTCGTAGAACGGCCCGAACCCGCGCTCGTGGGCGATCTTGTCGATGCCGCCGTAGTAGGCGTAGACGAACCGCTCCCCCGCCCTCAGCAGCCGGCCGACCTCGACAGCGATCGACGACGCCGCCCGCCAGCCGACCGGACGGGCGCCGCGCAGGTGCGCCAGCGTGAAGCCGGTGTCGTGGAGCTCGGACGGGGTCACGATCGGCACGTCGTGGCCCAGGAAGCCCGGGATGGGCTGCACGTCGGCGGGCGGGTCGCTGCGGCGGCGGTCGCGGTCGGCCGAGCTCCACCGCAAGACGTTGATCACCTCACCGCCGAGCACCATGCGGTAGCCGACCAGACCGTGCTCGGCCGGCGTGAGCCCCGTGGCGATCGATGCCAGCGCGGTCGCCGTGGTGGTGGGCGCCACCGTCGTGATCGGACGGGCGTCCATGGCGCACAGCGTCGGGGCCAGCGCCGACCGCTCGGTGAGCTGGTCCCACCCGAGGCCGTCGAGCACCAGGAGCACCACCTGGCGAGCGTCGGCGAGCGACGCCGGCATCCAGTCGGGCAGGCCGTGCGACCAGTCGCGGGGGCCGAGCAGCGCCGGCACGATGCCGCGCACGTTCGCCCCCTGATAGTCGGGCACCAAGGGCTCAGCATCGGATGCTGCGTTCACGCGCTCGCTAGTCCACCACCTCCCGGGTTCGGGAGCCAAGCGAATCCCCGTACGATGGCGCGATGCGCGTCTCGACCCGGGGTGACTACGCCTGCCGTGCCCTGCTGTCGCTGACGATCCACCGCGAGGAGTGCGGGCCGACGTCGGTCCGCGACATCGCCGAGCGCACCGGCCTCCCCCAGCCGTACCTGGAGCAGATCCTCCTCGCCCTCAAGGGCGCCGGGCTCGTGCGCTCCAAGCGCGGCGTGGGCGGCGGCTACGTGCTCGCCCGGCCACCCGAGGAGATCCGGCTCAGCGAGATCGTCGCTGCGGTCGACGGACCCATCGCCGTCGGTGACTTCGGTGAGCCGCACCAGGACGGAGCGTGCGACCACGAGGGGCAGTGCGTCCTGCTCGCGATCTGGAAGCAGGCGGGCGAGCACATGCGCCACCACCTCGAGGGCTACACGCTGGCCTCGATCGCCGAGGTGGCGCGCGGCGACGCGCCGTGGCCCACCTTCGAGCACTGACCGGTCAGTCGACCACCGGCGAGAGCTCGCGGAGCAGCGCCTCGAGATCGGCGGGCAGCGGCGACCGGAAGGTCACGCGCTCGCCCGTCGCAGGGTGGTCGAAGGCCAGCTCGGCCGCATGGAGGAACGGGCGCTCCAGCCCGAGCACCGGACGGCGCCCGCCGTACGTGACGTCGCCCACGAGCGGGTGACCGATCGAGGTGAGGTGGACGCGGATCTGGTGCGTCCGCCCGGTCTCGAGCCGGCAGTCGAGCAGTGCGAGCTCGGTGGGTCGGTCGTAGCGCTCGAGCACCTCGTACTCGGTCCGGGCCGGCCGCCCGTCGGCGACCACCGCCATCTTCAGCGGGTCGCGGCGGTCGCGACCGATCGGGGCGTCGACGATGCCGTGCGGCGCGGCCGGGTGACCCCACACGAGCGCCCGGTACCGGCGCGTGGCGGTGTGGGCGGCGAGCTGTGCGACGAGCGAGCGCGCGGCGTCGTCGGTGCGGGCGACGACGAGCAGTCCCGAGCTCCCGGCATCGAGCCGGTGGACGATGCCCGGGCGCAGCGGGTCGCCGACGTCGGCGAGCGGTCCGACCGACGCGAGCAGCGCGTTCACCAGCGTGCCGGCCTCGTGCCCGGCACCGGGGTGCACCACGAGCCCGGCCGGCTTGTCGACGACGACGACGAGCTCGTCGAGGTGGACGATCGGCACCTCGATGGTGGGGTCGGGCTGGGGCGGCCCGGCGCTGGGCAGACGATCGGCCGCGACGGTCACCGTGCGGCCCTCGGTGAGGCGCACCTTGCCGCTGTGGGCCACCACGCCGTCGACCTCCACGGCGCCCACGTCGATGAGCTGAGCCGCCTCGGATCGGCTGACGTCAGCCAAAAGCGCCACCACCCGGTCGAGCCGCTCGCCGTCGAGCGCTGCCGGCAGCACCTCGCTGATCAGGCGATCGGTCACTCCGCGGGCTCCAGCGCCCGGCGCCGCCGGTCGCCCAGCACCGCTCCCAGGATGAGCAGACCGGCGCCGACGTTGATCGCGATGTCGGCGACGTTGAACACCGGGAACCACTGGAAGTCGACGAAGTCGACCACCGGGCCGCGCAACCAGCCGTCGCCCCGGAACAGCCGGTCGAGCAGGTTGCCGACGGCGCCACCCACCACCAGGCCGACGCCGATCGTCCCGAGCCACCCGCTGCCGCTGCGCAGCGAGACGAGCAGCACCACGATCACACCGATCGCCACCACACCGATCACGGGCCCCCAGCCGTCGGCCTGGCCGAACGCCATGCCGCTGTTGAGCACCAGGTTGAGGCGCAGCGTCCAGAACAGGTCGATGTTGCGGTCGTCGAGGGCCGACAGCGCCCACTGCTTGGTGAGCTGGTCGACCACCACGACCGCGAGGGCGATCAGTGCCGACCACCCGAGGGCGCGGCCCGACGAGGTCATCGTCGACCGATGCCCCCGACCTTCTCCTCGACCAGCTCGGTGGCCCACGGGAGGGCCTCGAGGCGCTCGCGCGGGATGGGGCGACCCGAGACGACCGAGTAGCCGTAGGTGCCCTGCTCGATCCGGGTCAGCGCCGCGTCGATCTCGGCGACGGTCTCGCGGGCCTGCGCGGACAGGGCGAGGTCGCGCTCGCGCTCGACCACCATCGTGTCGCCCTCGCCGCCCTCGTCGTCGAACTGCACGTCACCCATCTCGGCATCCTCGATGAGGTGCTGGGCCTCGTCCTCGAGGCGCATCGCCTGGCCGGTGAGCCGCTGGCGCTCGGCCAGGAGCTCGTCGCGCTGGGCCTTCAGGAACTTCACGTCGAAGTCCTTGGTGTAGGCGATGCCGTCCTTGCTCACGCCACGAGGGGCCGGGATGCCGTCGGTCGCCGCAGCGGCAGCGACCGACTGCGTGGCCGCCGGAGCCGCCTTCTTCGCCGGCGCCTTGGCCGGCGCAGGCTTCGTGCCCGCCTGCTTCGCCGGGGCCGCCTTCTTCGCCGGCGCGGGCTGCTTGGCCGCCGGCGCCGCCTTCTTGGCCGGGGTCGCCTTCTTCGCCGGGGCCGCCTTCTTGGCCGGCGCGGGCTTCGTGGCCGCCGGGGCCGCCTTCTTGGCCGGCGCGGGCTTCGTGGCCGCCTTCTTGGCAGGGGCGGCTCGCTTGGCAGACGTCGCCTGCTTCTTCGCGGCCGTGGATGCTGCCGGCTTCTTCGCAGCCATCGGGGATCACCTCCGGTCGGTCGGTGGAGTCCTGGGATACGTCGCTTGCGGCTTCGGTCATCGGTGCTGCCCCTCCTGGTGGACAGTGAACGAACGGGGGTACGGGTCGGGTTGGCGGGATCTCTGGCTGTTACGGGCTGGGGGCGGTCGGCGGCTCGACGCCGACCGGTTCGTGCTCGGCGCGGAGCAGGGTGATCTCGGCCTCGAAGTCCTCGAGGGACTCAAAGCTCCGGTAGACCGAGGCGAAGCGCAGGTAGGCGACCTCGTCGAGCTCGCGGAGCGGGCCGAGGATGGCGAGGCCCACCTCGTGCGAGTCGATCTCGGCGGCGCCGGTGGCCCGGACCGTCTCCTCGACGCGTTGCGCCAGCAGGGCCAGGTCGTCCTCGGTGACCGGGCGGCCCTGACAGGCCTTCCGGACGCCGACCATCACCTTGGGACGGCTGAAGGGCTCGGT
>JALOLG010000235.1 GCA_025456105.1 Ilumatobacteraceae bacterium
GGCCACCTCGCCGGTCGCCGTGTCGCCGTGCTGACCGAGTGCCGAGCCCAGGACGTCGGTGAGCGGCGACCACCGCGAGACCGGCGCCCACCACGCGACGAGCCGGTGCTGGGCCCGGGTGAGCGCGACGTACACGAGACGACGTGCCTCGGCCTGCACCTCGGACTCGGCGGCCGCCTTCAGCCCCTCGCGCAGCTTCCCGTCGGAGACGCCGACGACCGGGGCCACGTCGATCCGGCGGACGCCGCCGAGCTCGGCGTGGCGCATCCCCCGCTCGGCCGGGAGCTGCGTCCAGAGGTAGGGGCACAGCACCACCGGGAACTCGCGGCCCTTGGCACCGTGGACGGTGAGCACGGTGACGGCGTCGTCATCGAGGTCGACGCGACGGGCGAGGAGGTCGCGCGCCACGTCCTCGTCGTCGCGCGCCTCCTGGATCTCGTCGAGCAGCGCCAGCGCGGCGGACGGCGCGAGCGGACGGCCACCGCCGAGGCGCAGCAGGAGCTCGCCCACGTGCTCGAGGTCGGTGAGGTCGCGCGCGCCGGTGGGCCGCCGCAGGATCCGCTCGACCAGGCCACGGTCCCGGGCCTGGCGCAGCACCACGGGCACACCGCCGGCGGAGAGCGCGAGCGCCCACGCGGCGAGCAGGTCGTGGACCTCGCCCATGACGGTCGCGTCGTCGTCGAGCTCGTCGGGGCGGCGCCCCACGAACCAGCTGAGCGCAGCGGCGCGAGCCGGTCCGGGGGAGGCCGGGTGCACGAGGCCGCGCAGGAGGTACCGCCACTGATCGGCGGCGGCGCTGGCGAGCACGCTGTTGCCGCTGGCCGTCGCGGCCGGCACACCCGCCGCGCCGAGGTCGGCAGCGGCGCGTGCGGCGTCGGAGTTCGCCCGGGTGAGGATCGCGATGTCGCGCGGTCGCAGCGGATGCTCGACGCCGTGGCGATCGACGAGCCGCGCCTCGCGCAGCAGGTGGTGCACCACCCCCACGAGGTCGGCCCGCACCCGCCGTCGGGCGACCGGCACCGGCAGCTCGCCCGGGACGCAGCGCAGCTGCACCGCCGGACCCCCGACGCCGACGAGGCGGCTGTCGTCGCGACCGGGCGCCGGCCGCACGGCGCGGAACCCCACACCGCCCCCGAAGTCGACCCGGCCGAGCACGTGCTCGAGACCGTCGAGCACCGGGCCGTCGGAGCGCCAGTTGACCTCGAGGGACGCGACCTCGTCGGCCGTGGCCCGCGCACCCAGGTAGGCCGACAGCTCGGCCGACCGGAAGCGGTAGATGGCCTGCTTGGGGTCGCCGACGACGACCGTGATCACCGGGTCGGGCTGGTCGACGAAGGCCCGCCGGAACAGATCCCACTGGACGGTGTCGGTGTCCTGGAACTCGTCGATCAGCACGACGCGGAAGCGCTGGCGGAGCTGCCCGACGATCGTCGGGCCGTCGGGGCCCGTCAGCATCGCTGCGACCGCGCCGACGAGGTCGTCGAACGACCGCTGGCGTCGCGCGCGGCGCCGGCGGCGGACCTCCGCGACGCAGCGCTCGACCAGCTCGACCGCCACCCGCATCGACTCCACCTGCCGCCGCTGGGGCGCCGTCGATCCGACGACGTCGTCGCCCGGCCACAGCGCGGCGTTCGGGAGCTGCAGCGCGCTGCGGACCGCCGCCGCGAGCCGGGGGTGCTCGACGGGAGTGTCAGGATCGCCGTCGAGCAGCGCCAGCAGCTCGTCGTTGACCACCTCGTCGACGTCGTGGTCGTCGACGAGCAGGGTGGCCGACGAGGCACCCCCGGGGCTCGAGGCGAGCACCCGTGCACAGAACCCGTGGATGGTGGCGATGGTGGCGTCGTCGAGTGCCGTGACCGCCGCCCGCAGCCGGTCGACGCGCCGCGCGACCTCGTCGGGGTCGGCGTCGAGCAGGTGAGCGACGAGCTCGTCGTCGCCCGCGCCGGCGTCGAGCTCGCGGACCAGTCGGGCCAGCCGCTCGCGGATGCGACCACGCAGCTCGGCCGTCGCGGCCTCCGTGAACGTCACCACGCACAGCGCCGCAGCGGGGACGCCCGCCTCGGCAACGAACCGGGCGACGAGGGTGGTGATCGTGTGGGTCTTGCCCGTGCCCGCGCTCGCCTCGACGGCCAGGAAGCCCGACGGCAGGGGCCCGAGCGGATCGAGCTCGGCGTTCATGGCTCGCTCCGCTCGAGCACGGTCGCATCGACGCAGGTCCACACGCGGTGGGCCCAGCGCTCGACCCGTGACGCGCCCGTGCCGAACGCCGGCGCCGACTCGAGCTCGGTGGGCCGCTCGGCGAGCAGCCCGTCGAACGCGACCCCGTCGTAGGCGAACGCGATCCACCGATCGGTCAGATCGCCGTACATGCCCTCCCAGTCCTCCGGCGCGCGCTCGGGCCCCTCGCGGTGCAACCGGCGCGAGGTGCGCGCGAAGAGCGGCACCCGTGCGCGATCGGCCGCATCGGCCACCTCGAGGGCGCACCCCAGGACGTCGAGCGGGTCGGCACCGGGTGCCAGCACCAGGGCGAGCGAGCCCGCCCGATCGCCCGAACGCGCCCGCCCGGCGGTGACCGCCACGAGGTCGTCGCGGCGGTCGGGCACCGCGAGTGCCACGAGCGCGAGCCGGATCCACGCCCGGAGGTGGTGCTTGTCACCGAGGCGGGAGGCACCCACATCGGCGATCACGAGCGGGCCGGCAGCACGGAGGCCGTCGAGGTGCTCGACCCGACCGACCACGCGACGTCCGGCCACCGCCACGTCGACGTCGAGCACGTCGTGGGCGCGATAGGGCCGCCCCGCTGCCGCCTCGTAGGCCGACAGGATCGCGCTCGCCTGCGTGCGGACATCGGCGACCACCTCGTCGCCGGGGCGCAGCGGTGGCAGGGTGCCGCGCCGGCGGTGCACGTCGGCCCAGACGGCGACCACGTCGTCGGTGAGCCCGTGCGGCGCCTCACGGGCCAGCGCCAGCAGCTCTCGCACCCGAGCCCAGCGACCGAGCGGGGTCAGCCCGAGCGGCACGAGGTCGTCGACCGGCTCGGGCGCCTCGGGCAGCGAGATGCCGAGCCGGCCGCGGAGGTAGGCCCGACAGGGCTGCTCGACGGCGTCGACGAGGTCGGCCACCAGGACCTCGGTCCGGTCGCGGGCGTCGAGGACCGTCGTCGGGTCGGCGCCCGCCGCCTGGCGACGCGCCAGGGCGCCGTCGAGCGCACCGGTGTCGAACGACCACGGCCGGTCGCCCGAGCCCGGCAGCGCGGCGAAGCTCGCGTCCGACCAGGCGTGGCGCGCATGGACCGCCACGGCCGACGCCGGCGGGTCGGTGTCCCATCCGAGGGCCTCGAGCAGCTCGCTCACCACGGTCGAGGGCGGCACCGAGCCGTTCGTGCGCACGTCGAAGCCGCTCGTGACGACGAGCAGCCGCTCACCGGCACTGGCCACGGCGTCGAGCAGCTGCGCCCGCACCTCCGCCTGCGGATCGGCGTCACCCAGGCACGGGGTGAGGCCGGTGAGATCGTCGAGTGAGACGGCGGGCGGGCTCGTCAGGTCGCCGTCGAGGCCCAGGAGGCAGACGACGCGGAACGGCACTCCACGCAGCGCCGTGAGCGACGAGACCGTGACCGCCCCGGTGCCGAACCGGGCCCGCCCGGCCGGGGCCTGCAGCCGGGCCCGCACGAGGGCGGCGAGCTCGCCGTGCGGCGCCGGGTGCGCGACGTCGATCACCTGGGTGTCGGCGATCAGCGCGTCGAGCGTGGCGTCGATGGTGCGCCACTGCGCGGCGTCCGCGTCGGGCACCGCACACAGCGAGCCGAGCGCGGCGCGCAACCGCTCGCACCACTCGGCCATGGTGTGCTCACCCCGCAGCGATCGGACCGCCCCGTCGAGCCGCCGCAGGAGCTCGGCGAGCGCACCGAACAGACCCACCGCGTCGTCGTCGAGGCCGGTCAGCAGCGCCACCCCGCCGGGTCCGTAGGGCGACGGGGAGCGGTCGCCGGCGGCGATGCCCCCGGCGAGCTGGTCGAGGCCGGCGCGCCACGTGTTGGCGGTGACCGTGCGGGGCACGCCGAAGTCGGCGAGCGCCTCGACGTCGAGCCCGCGGC
>JALOLG010000009.1 GCA_025456105.1 Ilumatobacteraceae bacterium
TGCTCGATGTGCGCCGGTGATCCGTCGTGGCTCGAGCACACCAGGGCGAGCTGCTCGGGCGTGACCGCCAACCCCGCTTCCACCATCCCGGTGGCGAGCAAGGGCTTGGTGGAGGACCTCGGGTACACGAGCAGCTCGGGATCACCGACCGACCACAGGATCGTTCCGTCTGCACCGATCGCGACCGCTGCTCCCCAGTGGACGCTCTCGTGGAAACCGCTCCGCCGCGTGACGGCGACCGGCACGTAGCCGTTCACTCGACCGGTGTCGTCCGCCGACGGCGCGGCTCGGGCTTCGGCGGCACCGCCGTGAGGTGGCTCTCCACCACCTCGTGCCGCGCCCCCCACTCACTGGTGATCGCCTGCACCATCGCCACGGCCGGCAGCGCCAGGATCGCGCCGACCGGGCCGAGCACCGCGGCGCCGCCCAGCGCCGCGCCGAACGCGATCGCCGGGTGCAGCTCGAGCGTGCGGGCGGTGATGCGCGGGGCGAACAGGTAGTTCTCGATCTGCTGGTACACGACGATGAAGATCACCACGATGAGCGCCTTGCCCGGCGACTCCAGCAACGTCACCACGACGGGCAGCACACCCGCCAGGTAGGTGCCCACGACGGGCAGGAACTGGCTGACGAAGCCCACCCAGATCGCGAGCGCGATCGGTGCCGGGATGCCCAGCGACTGGAACACGATCCAGTGGAAGAACGCCGAGAGCAAGGCGAGCAGCGCGCGCGAGTAGAGGTACCCGCCCGTCTTGGTGATCGCCAGCTCCCACGCCTGCAGCACCTGGGCCTGGCGCTCCGGCCGTAGCCGCCGGCAGATCGCCCGGCGGAGCTTGGGCCCGTCGGCCACCAGGTAGAAGGAGAACAGCAGCACGGTGAGCAGCTGGAACAGCACGTTCACGGCCGCGACCGACAGGCGGAACGCCTCGTCCTGCTGACTGCGGATGAACGTCTGCACCGCGCCGTCCGGGTCGCGGTAGGCCTCGATCACCTCGTCGGCATCGATCTCGGTGCCGAAGGTGTCGTTGAGGAAGTCGACGCCGTCGACGATGTACTCCTCGACGTTGTTGAGCAGGTCCGCCACCTGGGTGCCCACCAGCGTGCCCATCGCCCCGAGGAACGCGAGGACCGCGAACAGCACGCCGAACAGCACGAGCGCGGTGGCGCGGCCCCGCCGCCAGCCTCGCCGCACCAGGATGTTCACACCGGGCTCCACCGCGAACGCCACGAACAGCGACACGACGATCAGCAGCGTGAGCGAGTCGAGCCGCGACCACAGGAACCTGGCGAGGATCGTCGCGAGGAACCCGAGCCAGAACAGCACGATCGCCGGGACCACCCAGCGAGGGAGGCGCGAGCCGTTCGGCGGTGGCGCGGTGGCACCGTCGTCGACGTCGGGCACGAGGGGCAGCGTAGTGACGGGTCGTGCCACCATGAGGGCATGTCGACCGACGCCGTGCGAGGGTGGCTGGCCGACCAGCTGCGGCAGCGGGTCGTCGGCCCCGACGCCGACACCCGAGCCGACGAGCTCTTCTCGGCCGAGGGCGAGCGGTGGTTCCCCGAGCACACTCCCATCCGACGCGTGCACGCCGACGCCGCCATGTTCGTCGGCGGGCTGCGGGCGCTGCTGCTCCAGTCGCTGCACCCGCTCGCCATGGCCGGGGTCGCCCAGCACAGCAACTACCGCGACGACCCGTGGGGCCGCCTCCAGCGCACCGCCGACTTCCTGGCCGCCACCACGTACGGACCTGCCGGCGAGGCCGAGCGCGCCGTCGCCCGCGTGCGCGCCGTGCACCGCCACGTGCACGGCGTGGCGTCCGACGGGCGGCCCTACTCGGCCGGCGACCCCCACCTGCTGCGCTGGGTCCACCTCGCCGAGATCGACAGCTTCCTCGCCGCCCACGATCGGTACGGCGCCGACCCGCTCACGCCCGACGAGCGCGACGAGTACGTCGCCCAGACCGCGGTCATCGCCCGGGCCCTCGGCGTGCCGGCGCCGCCCACGTCTGCACGGGGTCTGCGCGACCAGCTCCGCTCGTTCCGCTCCGAGCTGCGTGGCACGCCCGAAGCGCGGGAGGCCGCCCGCTACCTCGTGCTGCAGCCGCCACTCCCCCTCGCTGCCCGTCCGCTCTACGGCGCGCTCGCCGGGGCGGCCGTGGCGCTCCTCCCCCGATGGGCGCGCCGGCCCCTCCACCTCCCGCTGCTCCCGATCACCGAGACCGTCGCCGTGCGGCCGGCCGGCGACGTCGTCACCCGCGCGCTGCGGTGGGCGATGCAGCGCCCACCCGAGCAGCCAGTGGCGTACTGAGGTCGCCCCGGTCCGCCACCTCGATCGCATCGAGCTCGAGCCAGTCCGCCATCAGGCGCAGCTCGCCGGCGAGCTCGGCCGCCACCTCGGCCACGTCGATCCCCGGCTCACCCCACGCCGACTGCACGACCAGCACGCGCCGGGCCCGATCGGCCTTCAGGTCGACGCGCGCCACCAGCTCGTCGCCCAGCAGGAACGGGAGCACGTAGTACCCGTACCGGCGCTTGGGCGCCGGCACGTAGATCTCGATCCGGTAGTGGAACCCGAACAGGCGCAGCGCCCGGTCGCGGAACCACACGACCGGGTCGAAGGGAGACAGGAGCGCCCGTGCCTCGATGCGCCGGGGCAGGCGCGCCTCGGGATGGAGGTACGCCGGCTTCGTCCAGCCCTCCACGCGCACCTCGCGCAACCGCCCCTCCTCCACGAGCTCGGCGACGATCGGCGCGCACACCGACGGCTTCTGGCGGTGGTAGTCGGCGAGGTCGGCGAGCGTGCCGAGCCCGTGGTGGCGGGCCGCGAGCACGAGCAGCTCGGCTCGGGCCTCGCGCTCACCGGGCGTCGGCCGGGCGAGCACCTCGGCGGGCAGGCACCGCTCGGGCAGGTCGTACACGCGGGCGAAGTCGCTGCGCCGGCGACGGGCCGTGAGGCGGCCGTCGTGGAACAGCGCCTCGAGCGCCACCTTGCCGTCGTCCCAGTCCCACCACGAGCCCTTGGGACCTTCGCGGGTGCGCAGGTCGCCGGCGACGACCGGTCCGTGGTCGGTGACGAAGCGCAGCACCTCGTCGACGAAGTTCGGGTGGTGCTCCATCAGGCGGCGCAGGCCCGCCCATCGGTGCGGGGTCCGCATCGCCCATCGGTGGAGGTGGTGGTGCTCGGTCGGGACGTGCGACGCCTCGTGCACCGTGTACTCGAACAGCTCGCCGTCGTCGGTGGCGTCGGGGATCAGCGTGCGCGGGTGCGGTCCGAGCCGGGCGAACAGCGGCAGCTCCTGGCTGCGCACGAGCACGTTGACCGAGTCGATCTGGATGAGGCCCATCCGGTCGAGCGCGCGGCGCAGGTGGCGGCGATCGATCCGTCCGGTCGGGCGCGGCTCCGCGAACCCCTGCGCGGCGAGCGAGATGCGGCGAGCCTCGGCGACGGACAGGGTGTCGCGCGCCATCGACGCCCGCTCAGTCGGCGACGGTGATCGTGACGGAGTTGATGACGACGTCGGTCTTCGGCCGGTCACCCGAGCCGGTCGGCACGCGCTGCATCTCGTCGACGATCTCGAGGCCCTTCACGACCTTGCCGAACAGCGAGTACTGCGGGGGCAGCTGCACCCCCGACGGGCCCGAGATGAGGAAGAACTGGCTGCCGTTGGTGTTCGGCCCGGCATTGGCCATCGCGAGCGAGCCGATCTCGTACTGGCCGGCCTTGGGCAGCTCGTCCTCGAACCGGTAGCCGGGGCCGCCGCGGCCGGTGCCGGTGGGGTCGCCGCCCTGGCACACGAAGCCGTTGATGATCCGGTGGAAGATCACGCCGTCGTAGTAGTGGTGCAGCGCCAGGAACACGAAGTTGTTGACGGTCTTGGGTGCCTTCAGCGCGTCGAGCGCGATCACCAGGTCGCCCATCGACGTGCTCATCGTGGCCGTGTAGCGCTTCGACGGGTCGATCCCCATCTCCGGCGGCTCGGCGAACTGCTGCTTCTTGGGGGCGGAACCGTCGAAGGGCGGGAAGGGGGTGGCCATGGCGCCGCACCCTACCCGCGCGACCCACCCCCAGCCCCCGCCCCCCGCCCGGTCGTTCGGGCTGCAGCTGCAAGCGGATGTGCTTGCAGCTGCAGCCCAAACGACCTGGCCGTCCGGTGAGCGAGCGCCATCGCACCCCCGGTCGGCATGCGCGCACTTCTCGAGCTCGATCGTCATGCCCGAACCCACCACGGTGTCATCACCCTCGACGTCGCCCGACGACTCGGCTGGACCGACACCGACTGGTGCCGGGCACTCGATCGCGGTCATCTGGAGCGCCTCCACCCGGGCGTCGCACGGTTGCCGGGTTCACCGAGCACGCCGGTCCAGCGCATCCATGCAGCGGTGTGCGCAGCCGGGTCGTCAGCACGGGCATCGCACCGATCGGCCGCCACGCTGTGGATCGTCGAGCGGCCCGACGACGATCCGGTCGACCTCATCGTCGCCCGGTCGGTCACGCGGCTCCACCTGGAGGGCGTGGTCGTGCACCGCCCGCGTGACCGCGACGACCTCACGCCGACGATGCGTTCGATGACGCCGTGCACGAACCTGCTGCGCACGCTGGTCGACCTCGGCGCGGTCACCGGCTCGGTGGAGGATGCGGTCGGTGCGGCGATCACCTCGGGGGCGGTCACGCCGTCGGTGCTCCATCACCTCCTCCTCCGGCACGGTCGCCCAGGGCGCAACGGCGTCGGCCCGCTCCGAGCCGCCGTCGAGCACTGGACGCTCCAGGGCAAGCCGGCCGACAGCGTCCTCGAGCTCGGCATGGCCCGGCTCATCGAGCGCCACGGGCTCCCACCCGTCGAGTTCCACGCTCGGTGCGGCGGCTTCGAGGTCGACTTCCGGGTGGTCGGCACCCCGGTCGTCCTCGAGTGCGTCGGCTGGGACTACCACGGCCGCACACGGCCCCAGTTCGAGCGCGACCAGGAGCGGACCCTGCTGCTCGGCGCTGCGGGCTACGTCGTGCTCCCCTTCACCTGGCGCCAGGTGACCCGTCGCCCCGGCTGGACCGCCGCCCGCATCCGCGAGCTCGTCGACCGGTGGTCCTGACGCTTTGGGCTGCAGCTGCCGTCACATCTGATGGCAGCTGCAGCCCAAACGGGCGGAACGGCCCCGAGGGCGGGTCTAGTTGCGCTCGTTGTAGCTGGTGATCAGGGCGTTGGACTCGCCGGCAGTGCGGGACAGCACCTCGGCGACGTCGTCCCCGTTGAAGATCTCTGCCACGCCCCGAGCGGTCGCCGCTCGCACCTCGCGCAGCGGGCCGAGCACCGGACCGAACGCCGACGGGTCGTCGGAGGTGCCGAGCAGCTGGTCGTAGGCCACCTTGAAGCGGGGATCCTCCACGTACTTCGTGGCGAGCGGCTCGAGCTCGAGCGCATCGGAGCGGATCGGCACGTAGCCGGTGGCCGCCGCCCACTGCGACTGCGACTCGGGGCTGATGAGGTACTGGATGTAGTCCCAGGCGGCAGCCGCCTTCTCGTCGCCCTTCTCGGCGACGATGTAGAGCGAGGCGCCGCCCACGAGCGCGCCGGGGCCGGGCCCGGGCATCGGCCCCACCCCGAGGTCCTCGCCGGTGATCCCCTGGATGAGGCCGCCGTCGAGCACCGCCGTGACGGTGCCGAGCGCGGCGCTCGTGCCGATCGTCATCGCGGCCGGCGACACCGTGTCGGCCATCTTCAGGAAGTTGTCCTGGCCGCTCGCGTTGTCGCCGACGTTCACGGCGAGCCCGTCGGTGATCATCTGCTGCACGTAGGACATCAGCTCCACACCCGCCGGCCCGTCGTAGAGCACGCGCGTCGCCGGAGCGAGCCGGCCGTTGCCGTTGTCGGCGTAGAGCTCACCTCCCTTGGCGAACCACTGCTCGATGAACCAGCCGCCACCCGAGTCGGCACCGGTGTCGAGCGCGATGCCGTACCCGGCCGCCTCGGAGTCGACGATCGCCTGTGACGTGGCGCGCAGCTCCTCGAGCGACAGCGGCGGTGCCTCCGGGTCGAGGCCGGCCTCCTCGAACATCGCCTTGTTGTAGTAGAGGACCGGGTTCGACACGTTGAACGGCATCGACCACTGCACGCCCTCGGTGGCGTACGCCTTGAGGATCCGGTCGAGGATCGGTGAGGTGTCGAAGCCCGAGGCCTCGATGCACGCGCCAATCGGGATCACCGTGCCCGAGTCGGCCAGCAGCTGCACCGTGTACTCGGGGAACTGGACGATGTCGGGCCGCGACGACTGGCTCGACTGGATGTACTTGTCGATCGTCGCCTCGTAGCCGGTCTGGTTCTGGAGGGTCACGACCACGGCGTCCTGCGACGCGTTGTACTGGTCGGTGAGCTCGATCAGCGCGGTCTCGAGCTCGTTGCTCATCCCGTGCCAGAACGTGAGCTCCACCGGGCCGGCCGCGCCGTCGAGCGCATCCACGGGGCACGGCGGCAGATCGGCGAGCGGGGTGACGGTGGTGGTGGGAGCTGCCGTGGTGGGCGCCGATCCCGCGGGGGTGGTGGCGCCCGGCTCGGCGGTGGCCGGCGGTGCGGAGGTGGCCGGCGTGGTGGGGCGCTCGTTGCCGGACTCGAGGGCGGACTCGCCCGAGCTGCATGCGGCGGCCAGGAGCGAGGCCGCACCCACGAGCGCGAGCGCGGCGATGCGACGGGAGGCGGAGTGACGGGGGATCACGAGGTCATCCTTTCACTGCACCGGCCGTGAGACCACGCACCAGCTGGCGCTGGAACACGATCAGCACCACGAAGATCGGGATCGCTGCGATCACGGTGCCGGCCATCACGAGGTTCGGCTCGTCGAGGTTGGTGGAGGCGAGCAGGCGCAGGCCGCTCTGGACGGTGTTCTTGTCGGCCTCGGTGGTGATGAGGTTCGGCCACAGGTACTGGTTCCAGGTGGACAGGAAGCTGAACAGCGCGAGCGCGCCGAGCGTCGGGCGGACGAGCGGGATCGCCACGTGGCGGAGGAACCCGAGGTGGCCGACGCCGTCGATCGCGGCCGCGTCGCGCAGGTCGCGCGGCAACGTGAGGAACACCTGCCGCAGCAGGAACGTGCCGAACGCCGTGGCCAGGAAGGGCGCGGCCAGACCCTGGTAGGTGTTGAGCCAGCCCAGCGAGTCGATGAGCCGCCGGTTCACCACGAGCGTCACCTCGAGCGGCACGAGCAGCGTGGCCAGGAACACGCCGAACAGCAGGGTGCGGCCCGGGAAGTCGAGCATCGCGAACGCGTACGCCGCGAGCAGCGACGTGACCACCTGGCACACGGTCACCACGATGGCGACGACGAACGAGTTGAGGAGGTAGCGCCCGAGCCGACCGGTCGACCAGGCGTCGCGCAGCACGTCGAGCGTGAACGGCCCCGGCCGGAGCGGGTCGTTGAGCACCTCGTTGCCGGGCTTCAGCGCCGCGACGATCGTCGTGTAGATCGGGAACAGCACGAGGAAGGCCACGAACAGCAGCAGCGAGTACCGCCCGAGCGCCCGCCAGCCGCGGGGCCGGTCGAACCCGACCGCCGGGATCGCGGCGGCCCGCGTGTCAGTCGCCATAGTGCACCCGCCGTCCGAGTCCGCTCAGCTGCAGCACCGAGAGCACGAGCAGCAGCAGGAACAGCAGCACCGCCGCGGTGGCCTGCAGGCCCACGTCGCCGCTGATCACCGAGTTGCGGCCGTAGATGAAGTACGTGACCGTGGTGGTGGAGTCGTACGGCGCCGGCCCGCCCTGGGTGAGCAGCTCGATCTCGCCGTACGCCTGGAACGCCCGGCTGGTGAGGACGATCACCACGAACAGCAGGGTCGGGCCGAGCATCGGCAGCGTCACCGACCAGAACCGTCGGACGTCGCCCGCCCCGTCGATCGCGGCCGCCTCGTGCAGGTCGCGCGGGATGCCCTGCAGGCCGGCGGTCACGAGGATGAACGTGAAGCCGAGGTTGGCCCACACGCTCGACATCGACACCGCCACCAGCGCCGTGCCCGGGTCGCGCAGCCAGCCGGGGTCCTTCACCGACGGGAAGAGCTCGTTGATCCACCCGACGTTGGCGAGCACGCCCACGTCGGGCTGGAGGAGGAACAGCCACATCAGCGAGGCCACCGCCACCGACGTCGCGACGGTCGACGAGAAGACCGTGCGGAACACCCCCACGCCGCGGAGGTGCTTGTCGGCGAGGACCGCCAGGCCCACGCCCAGCACCAGGCCGAGCGGCACCGTGAGCAGCGCGTACTTCACGGTGACTCCCAGCGCGGACTGGAACTCACGGCTCGTGAACATGTCGACGTACTGGTCGAAGCCGCGCGACACGCAGTTGTTGCCGAAGTTGTCGCACCGCTGCTGGCCGAGCCAGACCGCCCGCACGAGCGGGTACAGCACGAACGTCACGAGGATCAGCAACGAGGGTGCCAGCATCGCCAGCGCCACCGGGAGGTTCCGCCACCGTCGACCGGCGGCAGCGCTGCTGGTGGGGCGGGCCACGACCGCCGACGTTAGGCGAGCGGCCTCGAGGTCCGCTGAACCACCGTCAGCCGGGCGACGGCCTCGTCCGCTGCGCTTTCGTGATTGGGGGGTGTCCATACGACACCCCCCAATCACGAAAGCCG
Source organism: Ilumatobacteraceae bacterium (assembly GCA_025456105.1). Taxonomy (GTDB): domain Bacteria; phylum Actinomycetota; class Acidimicrobiia; order Acidimicrobiales; family Ilumatobacteraceae. The sequence continues at coordinate 8,615 of JALOLG010000009.1, forward strand.
CTGGGGCAGGCGGGTCAGGACGAAGGCGAGCTGCTGGGCCGACTCGGGGGCCGGGCGGCCGTCGGGGCCGAGGACGGCGGCGACGTCGAGGCCGGCGGCGGCGACCAGCGACCGGAACCGGCCCGGCGCGTACCAGTGCAGCACCCACGGCCGCTCCAGCGTCTCCACCGCGGCGTCGGTCACCCGCTCGTATCGCAGCACGGTCGTCTGGGTGCGGGCGATCTCGTCGCGCTCGCTGCGGATCGGGGTGCAGCGCAGCGTCGCTCCGTCGACGACTCGCTCGGTGGCGGCGCCGAGACGATCGGGCGGCACCGGCGGTGGCACGAACAGCGGGATCAGCGCCCGCCCGTCGTCGGTGAGGTGCGCCGCGATCCGTGCCAGCGCCTGCGCCGCCCGGTCGTCGTCGGGCAGCAGGTTGAAGGTCGGGCCCGCGAAGAAGATCGACCGGTACCGCCGTCCGACATCCATCGACTCGAACGTGGCGTGGTGCAGCGTCAGGTCGAGGCCGGCGGCAGCGGCCCGCGTGCGCGCCCGATCGAGCATGTCGGCCGACGCATCGAGGCCCTCCACGTCGAGGCCACGCCGACGGAGCTCGATCAGCGGGTCGCCGTCGCCGCACCCGAGCTCGAGCGCGGGCTCGCGGGCGGACGTGACGAAGCGGGCGCACGCGTCGGCGTCGGGGCGCGACGAGCGGAGCAGGCGGTACAGCTCGGCCACGAGGCCCGTGTAGAACTCCGACGGCTCGGAGTGGTCGCGGCCGGGCACACGATGGAGTGTGGCACGCCGTCCGCCGCTGGCGAGACGGGTCCCGCGCGGCGCCAGTAGCGTGCTCGCGGTGGAGAGCGACGACCCCGCCGACACGACCTCACCACGGGACGAGATCGACCTCGACCTGATCACCCGCGACCTCGACGGGGTGGAGCGGGCGCTCGAGCGCCTCGACGACGGCACGTACTGGACCGACGAGGTCACCGGTGCCCAGATCCCCGACGAGATCCTCGACACCGACCCCACCGCGCGCCGCGCCGAGGGCCCGTCGTGAAGCCCGGGCGGGTGGCCTCTGTTGCCGGCCTGGCCGCGCTCGCCGCGGCGCTCGTGGCCGCCGCTGCGGCCGCCGCGAGCAGCGCGAAGGACTCCCCGCTCACCAACCGGCTGCACCGCTCGAGCCGCGTGTGGAGGATGTCAGCCCGCAACGGTGCCCGGTTCGCGGTCACCAAGGTGCGCGGCGTGGCGTCGCCCGCCGAGCGCCGCGCCGAGCTCGACCAGCAGTTCGCGATCCGCACCGCGGAGGACGTCGCCAAGGAGCTCGGCGAGATGAAGGGCGTCCTCATGAAGGCCGGCCAGCTCGTGAGCTTCATCTTCGAGTCGCTGCCCGACGAGGCGCAGGCTGCGCTCGCCACGCTGCAGGCCGACGCGGCGCCGATGGCACCGTCGCTCGCGGCGGGGGTGGTGCAGGCCGAGCTCGGCGCACCGCCCGAGAAGGTGTTCCGCGAGTGGGGCGACCTGCCCGTCGCCGCCGCCAGCATCGGCCAGGTGCACCGGGCCACCACGCGCAACGGCCGCGACGTCGCCGTGAAGGTGCAGTACCCCGGCGTGCACGACGCGATCGAGACCGATCTCGACGCGGCCGAGGCGATGTACGCCATGTTCTCGATGATGATGCTCAAGGGTCTCGACGCGAAGGGCCTCGTCGACGAGCTGCGGGCCCGCATGCGCGAGGAGCTCGACTACCGCCTCGAGGCTCGCAACCTCGACGAGTTCGCCCGCCACTTCGCCGGCCACCCGTGGGTGCGCGTGCCCCGCGTGGTGCCCGAGCTGTCGACCGAGAAGGTGCTCACCACCGAGTGGGTCGACGGCATGACGTTCGAGCAGTTCCGCACCACCGAGACCCGTGCCACCCAGCAGAAGGCGGCCGAGGTGGTCTGGCGGTTCGCGCAGCACGCGATCATGCGCCACGGTGCGTTCAACGGCGACCCGCACCCGGGCAACTACCGGTTCCACCACGACGGCAGCGTCACGTTCCTCGACTACGGCCTCGTGAAGCGCTGGTCGCCGGGCGAGTGGGAGTCGCTCACGCCCACGCTCGACGCGCTCATCGTCGAGCGCGACCCCGAGGCGCTCGTGGCGGCGATGGAGGCATCCGGGTTCCTGCGCGACGGTCACGGCCTCGACCCGCGGCTCGTGTACGACTACGTGTCGAGCCCGTACGTGCCGTACCTCACCGACCGGTTCACGTTCACCCGTGAGTGGATGCGCGAGGCGCTCACGCGGATCTTCGACGTGCAGGGCCCGCACGCCGCGGTGATCGAGCACCTCAACATGCCACCGAGCTTCGTGATCCTCGACCGGGTCGTGTGGGGCGTGAGCGCGATCCTCGGCAAGCTCGAGGCCGAGGGCCCCTGGCGCGGGATGCTGCTCGAGTACATCGCCGACGGCGAGCCCGCCTCGGAGATGGGCACCGACGAGGCCACCTGGCTGGCCGCCGCCGGGCGCTGAGGCCGTCGCCGTGCGCTCCGGTCCGCCCACGATCCACGAGCTCGCCCACCGCGTGGCGGCGCACCGAGCGCTCCATCTCCTCGTGTTCGCAGTCGCCGGCGAGTGGGCGCGCAGCACGCCCGGTCCCGACCGCCGCTGGCTCGCCCGCACCGCTCACGAGCACGCCTGGCTCGCCGATCGGTGGGCCGAGCGCTTCCCGGTCGTGCCCGGCCTCGACCTCGACGAGGCGACCGCCACGGCGACGGCGGCGATGGACGAGCGGCGCACCCGGCTCCTCGACACCCCGCCCGACGCGCGCCGCGAGGCCGTCGCGGCGCTGCTGCGAACGTTCGCCGATGTGCTCCGAGCCGAGCGCGACGCCGTCGACCCCGACCTCGACGCCCCGACGGCGCGGGTGCTCGACCTCGCGATCGCCGACACCGAGCGCCAGCTCGCCGACTGACACCGAGCGCCAGCTCGCCGACTGACACCGCGCGCCAGCGCGCCGACTGACGAGTCGGCCGTCGCCGGTCGGTACCGTCCGGGCATGGCCGACACCAGCGTCACCACGTCACGCATCCCCACCACCGACGGCGTCGAGCTCGTCGTGCACGAGGCCGGCCGCCGCGGCGATCCGGTGGTGGTCCTGTGTCACGGCTTCCCGGAGTCGGCGCACTCGTGGCGCCACCAGATGGCGCCGCTGGCCGAGGCCGGCTACCACGTGATCGCCCCCGACCAGCGCGGCTACGCCCACTCCAGCGCGCCGCGCGAGGTCGGCGCCTACCGCATCGACCACCTGTGCGCCGACCTGCTGGCCCTGCTCGACCACGTCGGCGCGAGCGATGCGATCTTCGTGGGTCACGACTGGGGCGCCATGGTGGTGTGGCAGATGGCCCAGCTGCACCCCGACCGAACCCGGGCCGTCGTCGGCGTGAGCGTGCCGTTCACGGCGTGGCCGATGCCGCCCACCGAGCTCATGCGGGCGATGTACGGCGACGACTTCTTCTACATCCTGTACTTCCAGCCGGTCGGCCCCGCCGAGGCCGAGCTCGAGCGCGACGTGCGACGCACCATGCACTCGATCCTGTGGGCCGCCTCGGGTGCGATGTGGAAGGGCGTGCCCACCGAGCGGCTGCCGGCCGAGGGCACCGGGTTCGTCGATGCGATGGAGCACCTGGCCGGGCCGATCCCCGACGGGCTCCCCGACTGGCTCACCCAGGACG
>JALOLG010000236.1 GCA_025456105.1 Ilumatobacteraceae bacterium
GTCGAGCGCGCCGCGCTCGTGCACGGCGACGAGATCCAGATCGGCAAGTTCCGCCTCGTCTTCTTCGATCGCGGCGATGCCTGAGGCCACCGACACCGGCTACCTGTCGATCGGCGAGGTCCTCGGGCTGCTGCTCGAGGAGTTCCCCGACGTCACGATCTCCAAGATCCGCTTCCTGGAGAGCCAGGGGCTGATCGCGCCCGAGCGCACGCCGTCGGGCTACCGGAAGTTCTACGACGCCGACATCGAGCTGCTGCGCACCATCTTGCGCGAGCAGCGCGAGCACTACCTGCCGCTGCGCGTCATCAAGGACCGACTCGACAGCGGCGAGCTCGACCCCACCGGCGACCTGTCGGCGCCGCACCCGCGGCCCGCCGACCTCGACGGCGATCCGACACCCGTGGCGGCCGAGGTCCCGTCCGCGTCGGTGGCTGCCCATCCGGCGGCGCGGCGCGGCTCGTCCGGGCACCAGCCGGCCGAACCCGAGCCCACCGACGACCACACCCCGGTCGTTCCGCAGCTCCTCCCCGGGGTCCTGCTCGATCGCGGTGAGCTGTGCGCCATGACCGGCGTCTCGGCCACCGAGCTCGCGCAGCTCGAGGAGTTCGGCATCGTCGCCCCCCGGGGGCGGGGGCCCGAGGCGCTCTTCCAGGACGAGGCGGTCGAGACCGCTCGCATCGCCGTCGAGCTGCTGCGATCCGGCATCGACGCCCGCCACCTTCGAGGCTGGCGCACCGCCGCCGAGCGCGAGGCGCTGCTGTACGAGCAGCTGATCACCCCCCGGTTGCGCCAGCGCAACCCCGAGGCGCGTGCGGAGGCGCTCGACCAGCTCCGGCGCCTCGACGCCCTCGGTGCCAAGCTGCGCGACGCCATGATGCGCGCGGCGCTGCGCCACCACTTCGAGTCCTGACGACGCCGACGTTCCGGCTCGGCAGCGGCACGGGTACAGTCGACGTCGTGACACCGATGGACCTCCTCGGCGTCCGGGTCGAGATCCCGGCCAACACCCCGATGGTGCTGCTGCGTGAGCGCGAGGGCCGCCAGCGCCTGCTGCCCATCTACATCGGGAGCCCGGAGGCCACCTCGATCCACTACGCGCTCGAGGGCATCGTGTCGCCGCGGCCGCTCACGCACGACCTGTTCCTGCAGACGCTCGCCCTGCTCGACACCACCGTGGAGCGGGTGGTGGTCACCGAGGTCCGCGACCACACGTACTACGCCGAGCTGCACCTGGCCACCCCGGCCGGCCCGAAGGTGATCTCGAGCAGGCCGTCCGACGCGATCGCGCTCGCGGTGCGCTGCGACGCCCCGCTGTTCGCCAGCGACGAGCTGATCGACGAGGTCGGGCAGGAGCCGCCACCCGAGCCCGCCGACGACGACGAGATCATCGACGAGTTCCACGACTTCATCGAGAGCGTCAACCCGGAGGACTTCGCCTCCTGACCGGTGCCGTGCACCGTTGACGGGAGTCGCTGCGCGTCGTAGCATCCCGAAGTCACATCACCGTAACTACACCGGTGTGTGGTCGGTCTCGACCGTTGGGAGTCGAAGGGGAGCCGGTGCAGGAAACGGGATACAGCGGGACCCAGGCGGCCGCCGTCGTGGGCATCACCTACCGTCAGCTCGACTACTGGGCGCGGACCGACCTGGTGCGCCCGTCGCTGAGCGACGCCACCGGGAGCGGCAGTCGGCGGCGCTACTCGTACGGCGACCTCCTCGAGCTGCGCCTCATCAAGACGCTCCTCGACGCCGGCATCAAGCTCGAGTCGGTGCGCGAGGTCTTCCGCTACCTGCGCGAGCACGTCACCGGCGACATCGCGTCGGCGCACCTGGTCATCAGCGGCAGCACGGTGGTCCTGTGCGACGGCGACGAGCTCGTCGACGTGCTCCAGCGCGGGCAGGGCGTGCTCAACGTCCTCTCGCTCGCCGGGCTGAAGGACGACATCGACAGCCAGCTCGTGCCGCTGCAGGCGGACGCGCCGGCCGGCCCGGTTCGCGACGCCGGATGAGCCGCACCTCGCCGCTGCACGACCGCCACGTCGACGCCGGGGCACGGATCGTGCCCTTCGGTGGTTGGGACATGCCGCTCGAGTACGCCGGCACCCTCGAGGAGCACCGGGCGTGCCGCACGGCCGCTGCCGTGTTCGACGTGTCGCACCTCGGCACGGTCCGGCTCACGGGCGCGGCTGCCCACGACGTGCTCCAGACGACCCTCACGAACGACCTCGACAAGATCACGGCCGGACGGGCCCAGTACACGCACCTCCTCGACGACGACGGCTCGGTGCTCGACGACATCATCGTGTGGTGGTACCGGCGCGACGGCGTCGACGTGTTCGACGTGATGCCCAACGCGTCGAACACCAGCCGGGTGATCGAGGCGATCGGCGGCACCGACGTGACGGCCGAGCGCGCGGTGCTCGCCGTCCAGGGCCCGACCGCCCGCGAGGTGGTGGCGCGGCTCAGCAGCGAGGCGGCGGCCGTGCGGCGGTTCCACGTGGTCGAGGTCGACGTCGCCGGCGTCCCCGTGGTGGTGGCCGGTACCGGCTACACCGGCGAGGACGGCGTCGAGCTCGCCGTGCCGTCCGCCGCCGCCGGTCCGATCTGGGATCAGCTGCTCACCGCCGGCGCCGTCCCGGCGGGCCTCGGCGCCCGCGACACGCTGCGGCTCGAAGCCGGGCTGCCGCTGCACGGCCACGAGCTCGGACCGGGCATCACGCCGCTCCAGGCCGGGCTCGGCTGGGTGGTGGCGTTCGGCAAGCCGTCGTTCCGGGGTCGCGAGGCGCTCGTCGCCGAGCGCGAGCGCGGCGTGGCCCGGCTGCTGCGCGGCATCGCCACCGAGGGCCGTCGCCCGCCGCGGGCCGAGTGCACCGTGACCGACGCCTCGGGCGCGGCGATCGGCGTGACCACGTCGGGCAACTTCTCGCCGGTGCTCGGGCACGGGATCGCGCTGGCGCTCCTGCCGCCCGAGGTGGCCGAGGGCGCGGCCGTCGCGGTCGACGTCCGAGGCACCGCGCTGCCCGGCACGGTGGTGCCGACCCCGTTCGTGCGCTCCCGCTAGCGGGCAGGGCGCCGCGCCGGCCGCGTCGCGGCCTTGGTGGACTTGGTGGCCGGCTTCGTGGCGGTCTTCTTGGCGGTGCGCTTCACCGGGGTGAGGGTCACGACGGGCTCCGGCGGCGCCGCTGGTTCGGGCGGGCGCGGTGCGAAGCCCGGCAGCCGAACCCCGAACATCCCTCCCGCCGACTCGGCGAGCTGGGCCAGCGGGGTCAGGCGTCGGCTCATCTCGGCGAACGCGCCCACGAACTCCTCGAGCCGGTGGGGGAGCGCGGTGAACGCCGGCGACGACAGCGTCTCGGCGATGCGCTCCACGCTCGGCGCCACCCTCGTGGCCGGGCCGCTGATCGCCGTCATCATCTCGTCGGCTGCCTTCACGGTGCGGGTGAGCTGCGGGATCATCAGCCGGATCGGCTCCTCGACGTCGCCCATCAGCCGGTTGAGCCGCCCGGCCGCCTCGTTCAGGTTCTCGAGCGTGGTGTTGAGGTTGTCGATCGCGCGGAACATCTCGTCGACGCCCCGCCGGTACTGCTCGACGGTGCGCATCGCCGAGGCGAGCGGTGCCGCCACGAGGTTGATCACGTCGCCGAGCGGATCGGTGCGCTGGTCGCTGCGGTCGTCGGCGTCGGACATGGATCGAACGCTAGTGGTCGACGGCCACGCGCTCGGCGAACGCCTCGAGCGGCTCGCACGAGCAGACGAGGTTGCGGTCGCCCGACGCGGCGTCGATGCGCGAGACCGGTGGGAAGTACGACCCGGCCAGCGCCCCCGGCACCGGCGACGCACCCAGCTCGCGTGGATACGGCCGGTCCCACTCGCCGACGAGCTCGGCCACGGTGTGCGGGGCGAGCCGCAGCGGCGAGGCCTCCAGCGGCCACTCGCCGGCGGCGACCCGGTCGATCTCGGCCCGGATGGCGATCATGGCGTCGCAGAACCGGTCGAGCTCGCGGCGGTCCTCGCTCTCGGTCGGCTCGACCATCAGGGTGCCCGCGACCGGGAAGCTCATCGTGGGCGCATGGAAGCC
>JALOLG010000237.1 GCA_025456105.1 Ilumatobacteraceae bacterium
CCTCGTCGGAGCCGCGTGCGACCCGCCCCAGCTCCCACATCGCGTGCGACGGGGCACCCGAGTCGACCTCGATGCCGGCGAGCAGCTGGATCGACCACTGCGGCTCGCCGAGCCCGTCGCAGACCGCACCGAGCGCGCCGGGGCCGAGCGACGCGAGCGACGAGATGCGCATCGCGTTCTCGAACGTCTGCTGCACGAGCGGCACCATCGAGCGGGCCCGTGCGATCAGCGCGGCGTCGGTGAGCTGGGAGAGGTCGGGCCGCTGCTCGCGCTGGGCGCGCGCCAGCGCCCTGTCGGCGTCGAGCTCGGGCAGCGACTCCACCGACATCGCCCACGCCATCGACGCGCCGAGGCGCTCCTCGTGCACGGGCGACACGTGCCACGGCTGCTCCTCGTAGGGCGGCACCTCGTCGCGCTCGTCGAAGAACGCCTTGTCGATCATGTCCGGCGAGGCGCCGGGCATGCGCGCCCCGAGGATCCGGGTGAGGGTGAGCGGGTTGTAGAGGTAGCCGCCGAACATCTTGAACAGGTCGGGGAGCTCGGGCTCCTCGAACTCGTCGTAGTCGAGGACGCCGATCGAGATGTACCCGTCGCGCAACCCGAGGCACATCCCCCGACGCACGACGAGCCACTGGCCCAGTGGGCTGAACGGGTCGGGGAACACGTCGGCCGCGTTGCCGCGCGTCCACGCGGGGAAGCGCTCCCCCAGCGAGGAGTCGCCGAACCAGGAGTCAGATGTGTCGGTGGTCACGGTCTGCGACCGTAGCCAGTCGACCGACCCCACGGTGTCAGGTGGGCTGACCGCCGGCCACGTCGAGGAACTGGCCGGTGATCCACTCGGCGGCCGGCGAGGCGAAGAACACCGCTGCGGCGGCGCAGTCCATCGGGTCGCCGGTGCGCCCGAGGGGGATGATCCCGTCGAAGCGCTCGTGCGCCTGCTCGTCGGTGATGCGCATGGTCTCGCGCAGCATCTCGGTGACGACGACTCCCGGCGCGATGCAGTTGACCGTGATGCGACGCGGCGCCAGCTCGACCGCCTGCGTGCGGGTGAGCGAGATGAGCCCGTAGTTGGCCGCTGAGTAGACGCCGAAGCCCGGAGCCGGCCGGTGCGCAGCGATCGAGCCGATGCTGATGATCCGGCCGCCGTCGGGCATCCGCCTGGCCGCCTGCTGCGATCCCCACCACTTCGTCTTGAGGTTGAGGTCGAGCTGCTCGTCGAACTTCTCGAGCGTGATCTCGGGGAGCGGGTGCATCCGGCGGTCGAGGTTGCCGCCGGCGTTGTTCACCATGATGTCGAGCCCACCGAGCTCGGCGACCACGCGGTCGAGCGCAGCCGGGACGGCGTCCCAGTCGAGGACGTCGGCGGAGATGGCGAGCGCCCGACGACCCCGCCCCTCGATCTCGGCCGCGACGGCGTCGACGTCGGCCTGCCGGCGGGCGAGCACGGCCACGTCGGCGCCGCACTCGGCCAGCCCGAGGGCGATGCCGCGCCCGATGCCGCGCCCCCCACCGGTGACGACGGCGACCTTGCCGTCGAGTCGGAACCGTTCGGCGAGGGTCAGCGCAGCCACGTGAGCGACGGTAGCGCTCGCTCCATGCGCGCCTGGAGGCTGAACGCCCCGGGACCGACCGTGGCGATGCCCAAGAACGCGACCATCTCGATCACGTGGCTCGAGTTGATCGGGTTGTTCTCGGGCCAGACGTCGGCAGCGAGGAACATGAACAGCATCATGATCGCCCCGCCGATCGCGGCGATGCGGGTGCCGATGCCGAGCATGAGTGCCACGCCGCCGAGCAGGAGGGCGAGCATGAACCCCACATCGGCCAGGTTGATCGAGTCGGGTGCCGACGGCGCCATCCAGTCGAACATCCAGCCGGTGTGGCTCGCTTGCGTCGCGAAGTTGAGGAAGCCGTAGGTGGGCGAGCCGCCGTTGATCATGGCGGCGTCGCACATGAAGTCGATGGCCGCACTCTCCTCGGCGCGGCACGTCGAGAAGCCGAGCCCGAAGAACTTGTCGAGGAACGCCCAGAGGAACGACCACCCGAGCAGCAGACGGAGCACCGTCCACGCCCACATCCCCTTGATCCGCGTGCCATCGACATCGCGGTCCACCTTGTCCATCAGTGCCTGTGTCACGACGCACCCCCTCCGTGCCGAGTGATGACCGGCGATCACCGGTCGTTCACAAGCGTACGAAGTCCGTCGGGCGGGACCGCGGATCCGATGGCGACCGCGGCGCGGTCACATGGTGACGCGCCAGCCGTGCTGCTCGCAGAGGGCGCGGAGCTGGAACACGTCGTAGCCGAACAGATCGGCCATCGGCGCGTCCGGCACGTCGGTGCGGGTGAGCGTCCACGGCGTCGGCCCGTTCGGTGTCACCCTCCGGTAGAGCCTGAGGAGGTCGCTGTCGGCCTTCTCGAACACGATGGACGTCGCACCGGGCCGACTCCACGTGACTCGCTCGTCCGACACCTCGACCTCGCTGAGCGGCATGCGACGCCACCTGATCCAGAGTGCGAGGCCCACCACCGCCGCGATCGCGAACACGATCGCGATGATCCGGGCGTTGGCCCAGCCGCGCCACGCGGCGATCGCGAAGATGATCGTCAGGAACCCCGCCAGCTGGTCGCGGTGCGACCGCTTCTCGGTGATGGTCACCATGCGCGAACGGTAGCGAGCGGCCGGGGGCAGCCTGTTCAGGCCGACTCGCGGACGAGGCTGAGCAGCGCGATGTCGCCCTGGGGGTCGTCATCGGGGACCACCGCGAGCACGGCGCACCGCCCCATCGGTGGCACGCCCGTCCCGGGCACTCGGTAGACGAGGGTGAGCACGCCGTCGGGTTCGCGTGCGACGTCGGGAGCGCCGAAGCGCTCGTCGAGCGACGGGCGCGCGATCAGCCGCGGCGCGATCACCAGCAGACCGGGGCCGGCCAGCACCTCGACGCGATCCCCGTCGAACGGCGGCGCACCTCGCGCCAGCCCGACCGACTCCGGGAAGCCCTCCTCCCCCGTCACGTCGGCGATGCGCTGTGCGAGCCGCTGCAGGATGTCGATCCGGTGGGCGGCCACGAGGCGATCCATCTGCTCGCTGGTCACCCCATCCACGTCGCTGCCGTACCCCGGGATCGTGCGGGTGAAGTAGGTCCGGTCGATCACGAAGCTGCCCGACGCCCAGTCGAGCACCACGCAGTCGGCGCCGCCGTCGGCCGTCTCGACGATCATCACCGGCCGGTCGTTGACGAGGTGGCACGAGCGCGGCCGGAGCACCGCCTCCACCCTATGGCAGCCTCACCGACCTCCCCGCTCCGAGCGCCGGGCAAGGTCCGGACCTTCGGCCCTTTCAGCGCCGTCCCGGCGAGCGCACACTCGAAGGGCCGGGATCCGAGATCGGACCCCGACGCAGTGCGGTCGCTCATCGCTTCAGAAGCGAGCAACCGATCGGAACGCGGGCGGCCGGATCGGTTCGCCCGAGGGCGACGTCCCTCGGGATCCTGTGAAGGAGGAGCCATGCGAAGAGGAGCCCGAGTTGCCGGGCTGGCGGCGCTGCTGCCCGCCTTGGTGCTCACCATCACCGAACCCCGTGCCACCGCGGCACCCGAGGACGGCCTCGGCGACGTGTTCGCCGATCTCGTCGTCGTGCTGCGCGACGAGCACGGGGTCCCGCTGCTCAAGGAGTTCGAGGTCCCGAGCGAGATCGAGCCCGGACTCACCGAGCAGGTCTACTGCGTCCAGCCGGTGTCGAGCACCCCGCTCCCCGGCCCGGTCCTGCCCGTCGTCAATCCCGTCGACGGCCGGACCGTCTACCCGATCCCCCTGATGGGCGATCCAGGGGCACCCCTCCCCGCCGAAGGTGAGGAGGTCGAGGTCTGCGATCCGCAGCCCGCCTATGCGATGTACGTCGCCGAGGCCGAGCTCGAGCGGCTCAACATGGCCCGCCAGCCCGACCGCGTGAAGGAGCAGAAGCTCAACGACGTGATGATCAAGCTGCTGACCGCCGACGAGGTCACGCTCGACGGCGCCGGTCGCATCACGGTCGACGGCGTCGCGATCGACGCTGCTCCCGAGCACGCCAGCATC
>JALOLG010000238.1 GCA_025456105.1 Ilumatobacteraceae bacterium
GCTCGTCGAACACCGCCGCTGCGCCCACCACGTCGCCGGGCTCGGTGGCGCGGCAGTCGGAGAGCAGGATGCAGATCCGACGGCGCGCCGACGAGCGCATGAGCTGGAACCACCCGGCGCGCAGCGCGCCGGCGAGGTCGGTGGTGCCGAAGCCGCGCAGCGCCAGCACGGCATCGACCACGTCCTCAGGAGGCCGCCATGCGTCCTGCGACTTCGCGGCGACGACGTTGCGGGCGAACGCGAGCACGGAGTAGTCCTTCGGCGCCCGCCACGCCACGGCCGCCGCGGCCACGGCCGACGTGGCGAGCGGGCGGCCACCCATCGACCCGCTGCGGTCGACGAGCAGGCAGATCGCTGTCCCCGGCGACACCCAGTCGCGCACGCGCAGGCCGTCGGGGTCGATCGGGTACTTCAGGCCCTGCGTGGCCGCGAGTGCGTCGAGGCTGGCGTCGATGTCGAGATCGCCACCGCCGGGGCGGAACGGCAGCTCCGCGATCCGACCCGACCCCCGACGATGACCAGGCCCGGTGCGGGCGATCTCGAGGAACACGCGCGCCGACAGCTCACGTGACAGCCGCCGCAGCGCTGGATCGGTGGCACCGCTCATGTCGGCGAGCATCGAGAGCATCTCGTCGGGCTCGACGTCGAGCAGCTCGTCGACGGCGTCGAGATCGAGCGTGCCGACGTCGGGCGAGATCTGCTCGAACCGCGGGTTGCTCGAGAGCTCGCGCCGCGACGTGGTGCGCCGCCGCGCCTCGGCGACGGCCTCCTCCGCAGCCTCGCCCTCGAGGACCTGCGGCGTCAGTCGTGGCTCGCGGCCCCGTTCGGGGCCGGTGCTTTTCCCTCGCCGTCGACCTCGTGCTCGCCGGCCGGCGCACCGTCGCCGAACACCTGCTCCCACAGGTCGCGCACGATCTCCTCGGCGGTGCGGTGCCCGCCCTCCCGGAGCCGGATGCGGCCCGACAGCGACACGAGCGCGGCATCGAGCGACACCTCGGGCGAGCTGGGCTCGAGACCGCGCAGCTCGCCCAGGGTGGTGGCGACCGCGCACATGTCGATGGCGCCGCGCACCGACGAGCCGATGCGCAGGTCCGGGTGCTCGCGGGTGAGACGCACGAGCTCGACGACCTGTGCCAGCCAGTCCTGGTCGAGACCCGGGACGATCCGGTCGGTGATCTCCTCCTCGTCCTCGGCCGACTGGTAGCCCACCGCGATCCGGCACACGCGGTCGTAGATGGCGGCCGAGATGCGGGCCGTGCCGACCGAGTCGAAGGGGTTCATCGCACCGACGAGCCGGAAGCCGGGCGCGGCCTCGATGCGGCCGAGGCGCGGCACGTTGAGCTCGCGCTCGCTCATCACGGTGACGAGCACGTTGAGGGTCTCCTCGGGGATGCGGTTGATCTCCTCGAGGTAGAGCAGCGAGCCGTTGCGGAGCGCCGAGGCGAGGGGCCCGTCGATGAAGACCGCGGGGCGGTAGCCCTCCTGCATCACGCGGGCCGGGTCGAAGTGGCCGACGAGGCGGGCGGGCGTGAGCTCGGCGTTGCCCTCGACGAACTCGAAGCCGATGCCGAGCTCGACCGCGACGGCGCGCAGCAGCGTGGACTTGCCGGTGCCGGGCGGACCCTCGAACAGGACGTGCCGGGCGGCCGAGAGCGCCGCCACGACGAGCTCGATCTCGCGCCGACGGCCGACGAGGTGGGTGCTCAGCCGGTCGGCGAGCGACACCATGGGGCTGGAGGTCTCGGTGGTGCTCATGCGTGCTCGATCACACCACGGATGTTCGTGCCGTCGCGCATCGCCTGGTAGCCGACGTTCACCTGGTCGAGCGGGTACCGGTTGGTGATGAGCTCGTCGAGCTTGAGCTGGCCCTCCCGATAGAGGTTCAAGAGGCGCGGGATGTCGGCACGCGGGTTGAGCGAGCCGAAGATCGTCCCCTTGATCTCCTTGTTCCACATGGCCAGCTCGAACAGGTTCACCGACGACTCGGTCTGGGTCATCGGGGCGATCGCGGTCACGACGATCGTGCCGCCCTTGCCGGCGAGCTGCGTGCCGAGCGCCATCATGTCGCCGTAGAGGACCCCCGGCGTCATGATGACCTTGTCGGCCATCTGGCCCCAGGTCATCTCCATGACGGCGGGCAGCGCCTCCTCCATCGAGGCGAACGTGTGGGTGGCGCCGAGCTCCATCGCCTTCTCGCGCTTGAACTCGACCGGGTCGACCGCCACGACGTGGCGGGCCCCGGCCATCCGGGCGCCCTGCACGGCGTTGATGCCGATCCCGCCGATGCCGACCACGACGACGGTGTCGCCCGGCGCGACGTCGGCCCGCTTGGTGGCCGAGCCCCAGCCGGTGGCCACGCCGCACGAGACGAGTGCGACCGCGTCGAGCGGCAGATCGGCGTCGACCTTGATGACCTGCGACTCGGCCACGGTGGAGTACTCGGCGAACGTGCCGAGCTTGGCGAACATGTTCACGTCGGTGCCGTCGGCGAGCCGGTGCCGACTCGTGCCGTCGGTGATCATCCCCTTCTGGAACGCCCCCGCGCCCTGGTCGCAGAGGTTCTGGCGACCGGTGGAGCAGTAGCGGCAGCGGCCGCACGCCGGGATGAACGACGCCGAGACGTGATCACCCGGCTGGACGGAGGTGACGCCCGGGCCGACCTCGACCACCACGCCGGCGCCCTCGTGACCGCCGATGATGGGGAAGAACGACTCGATGCCCATGAGCGGCCACGCCTCCTCGGGCGGGACCATGTCACCGGTGACGACGTGCTCGTCGCTGTGGCACATGCCGGCGTGCGTCCAGTGCACGAGCACCTCGGCCGCCTTCGGCGGATCGACCTCGATCTCCTCGATCTGCCACTCCTGGTGCAGGCCGTGCAGGACCGCTGCGCGACACCTCATGTCCGTACCCCCATCGTCCCAACCCCCTGGTCGCGGTCGACCACCGCCGGCCGACACGGCTGCGAACGGTAGCCCCACCAGAGCGGTCCCGCCGCAGCCGGTCGTGCGGCTCAGCGGATCACGACGACGTCGACGCCCGGCACCCGGCCCACCCAGCCGCGGTCGGCGGTGGCCGCGGCGACCTCGAGGCGCTCGGCGAGCACCAGGCAGCACCGGTCGGTGAGCGACAGCTCGGGTGACGTGGTCCAGAGCGCGGCAGCCCGTTCGGCGTCCTCGCGCCACAGGGGCTCCACCTCCACCCCCGCTGCCACGAGCGCGCCGGCGATCGCGGTCGGATCGCCACCGTGGGCCGCGACCTTCTGCATGACCTCGCTCCAGTTCGGTGCCGCGACGACCGAGCCGGCGATCAGGTCGACCACCGACTCGGCACCCGGCTCGTCGAACAGCAGCGCCAGCAGCGCCGAGGCGTCGAGCACGACGGTCACCCGTGCGCCTCCGCCACCGCCTCGGCCCGCCGCTCGGCGAGCAGCTCGTCGACCACGGAACGACCGTCGACCGAGCGCACCGAGCCGCGCAGCGACGCCACCAGGCCCCGGCGATCGACGAGGCGGATGCCGGTCCGCTCGACGACCACGACCAGCTCGTCGCCCTCGTGGATGCCGCACTCGTCGCGGACGCCGGCCGGGATCACGATCCGGCCCTTCGGGCCCACCTTGACCACGATGGTGTCACTCATGGCGCCAGTGTGCCACGAGTGCGACCGGGTGTCACTCGTAGACGAGCACGCCCCGGATGTTCTTGCCGGCGTTCATGTCGGCGTAGCCCTCGTTGATCTGCTCGAGCGAGTACGTGCGGGTCACGAGGCCGTCGAGGTCGAGCTGGCCCTGCGTGTAGAGCTCGAGCAAGCGGGGGATGTCGCGGCGCGGGTTGGCCGAACCGAACAGCGAGCCGATGAGCTGCTTCTCGAACACGGTCAGGAAGACGGCCGGGATGGCGATCGATGCCTCGGCGACGGGGTGGATGTTGGTGACGACGATCTTGCTCCGCTTGCCACCCAGCCAGAAGGCCTCGCCGAGCACGTCGCCGTTGCCGACGCCGCAGGTCATGATGACCTTGTCGAAGCCACGGTCCCACGTCGTCTCCGACAGCGACGCCATCGCCTCGGCGATCG
>JALOLG010000239.1 GCA_025456105.1 Ilumatobacteraceae bacterium
GGCCCGGGCGGCGAGCCGGTCGAGCGCCGCCGCGAACCGCCCCGCCGACCGGACCATCACCCCCGCCACGAGGAACGCGAGGTGCATGGAGAGGTAGATGATCACCACCTCGAGGACCACCTCGGGGTAGCTGCCGCTCAGCACCGCGGCGGTGAGCACACCGAGCACGCCGAGGTGGACGGGCGACACGAGGAACCGGAACCACCAGCGGCGGGGGGTGCTGGGGAGGCCGAGCGCCCACGTCGACTGCACGACGTCGTTGCCCATGAACACGCCGAGCGGCCAGGCGGCGAGCAGCGCCCACCCCGACAGCAGCGCGACGCACGAGAAGATCAGCGCGAGGTAGGCGGCCGTGCGCCACACGACGCGCAGCCGGTAGCCGACCTGGGTGGAGGGCCGCCCCATGGCCACTCGCACCGGTCGCACGGCCAGGACGAGGCCGGCGGCGAGACCGCCGAGGAACCAGGCGATCTCGAAGGTGGTCGGTTCCCCGGGCGCCAGCGACATGGCGAGTCCGAGGATCGTGAGGAGCGCCCCCATGGCGATCTGCTGCACGGCGGCGACGGTGCGCTCGGCGAGCCCGGGGACCGCGCCGTCGTCGATCCACACCCGATCGCCGGCGACGAACGCCAGCCAGAGGTCGAGCTCGAGGGGTCGTTCCTCGAGGTCGTCGGTGAGTTCGGTCGTCACGTCGGCACCACCTTGTCGGAGCAGCCAGGCCGCCGACAGGTTGCTCGGTACATGCCGCTCGGTCCACCTCGTGGCCCGCGCACGACGGAGGGGACTCGCGGTACGGTCTCGTCCGTGGGGGGACTGCGGGTGCGGGTCCTCGGCCCACCCCAAGTGGTGCCGCCGGGTGACTCGTCGACACCGACGACCGGGCGGACCACCGCGCTCGTCGTGCGGCTCGCCCTCGCGGACGGCGCTCCCGTGCCGGGACCCGTGCTGCGCGCCGATCTGTGGCCCGATGACGGCGCCAGCGACACGGCAGTCCGCGTGGCGCTCACGCGCGCTCGGCAGCAGCTCGGCACCGAGGCGATCGAGCGGCGCGGCAACGGCTACGTGCTCACCGGGGCCGAGCTCGATGCGGCCCGGTTCGAGCAGCGGCTCGCGGCGGCCCGCGACCGTGGCAGGCCCCTCGACGACCGCATCGCCACGTACACCGATGCGCTCGCGATGTGGTCGGGTCGCGCGCTCGAGGGGTTCGACGGCCTCGGGTGGGCCAGCAGCCACGCCCGTCGGCTCGACGACCTCCGCGAGCTCGCCGTCGACGAGCACATCGAGCTCGCGCTGCTCACGGGTGCGCACGAGCGTGTCTTGCCCGACCTGCGCCGCGCGTTCGAGGACGACCCGCTGCGCGAGCAGCGTGCGGTGCTCCTGGCGACCGCGCTCTACCGCAGCGGGCGCCAGGCCGAGGCCCTCGACGTGATCGACCGGACGCGCCGCGAGCTGCGCGACCAGCTCGGGCTCGGGCTGTCGGGCGCGACGGCCGAGCTGGAGCACCGCATCCTGCGGCACGACCCCGCGCTCGCCCACGTGCCGGTGGAGCGGGTCCGGGTGCTCGCCGTCGACGTCGAGGCCCGCGTCCGGGCTGTGACGGCGCTGCTGCGCGCGGGCGTGGTCGACGAGGCAGCGGTGATCGTCGACGCGGCCGAGCGCGAGGCTCGCGACGCCGGCGACCGCCGGTCGCTGGGGAACGTGCTGCTCGCGCGAGCGCGGCTCGCAGCTGCCACGGGCCACGACCCGCACCCGCACATCGACGAGGCTCGCGGCATCGGCCGGCAGATCCGCAGCGGCGAGCTCCTGGCGGCCGCTGCGATCACCAGGTTCCAGGCAGGGGTGCCGTCGGACAAGTACGACGTGATGGTCGAGATGACCGAGCCGCTCGAGCTGCTGCCGCCGACGGCTCGGGAGCGGATCGACCTGCTCTGCGCGGCTGCCGTGATCGTGGCGTTCATCGACGCCTCGGCATCGGCCGACCGGCTCGTCATGGAGGCGGAGCGGACCCACGAGCGCATCGGCTCGCCCAAGTCGCTCGCCGTGCTGCTCGTGGCCCGGAGCCTGGTGGCGGCGGTGCGGCGCGATCCGGACGCGACGCTGGCCGACGACGCCCGTCGCGCCTACGAGGTCGCCACGGCGAGCGAGGACCCACGGCTCGTGGTGATCGCGATCCAGGCGCTGCTCCGGCACCACTACACCCACGGGGAGATCGATGCGGTCGACGGGCTGCTCCCCGCACTGGAGGATGCAGCCGGCGCCTCGTTCCTGTCGTTCGGCCTCGTGCGAGCGCACCTGTGCCGGGGGATGAACGCGCTCGCCCGGGGCGAGCTCGACGAGGTACCCGGCCACGTCGCCGCTGCTGCGGATCTCGGTGCACGTCTGCGGACGTTCGCCTGGGCCGGCGCCGTGCGGGTGCAGCAGCTGTGGCTCGCGCTGGAGCGCGACGAGCGTGCCGTGATCGGAGTCGTGGCCGCTCAGCAGCGTGCGGTCGGCCGTCATCCGGTGTGGACGGCCACGTGCGCGGTGGCCGGCGACGACGCCGCCGCCCGCGACCTCGTCGCCGAGTGCGCCGGCGTGCAGCGCGACGACTCGTACTGGGCGCTGCTCGCCATCGCCGCCATCGCCGCGGCCGAGCGTCGTGACGCCGAGCTCGGCGGGTGGTGCGCCGAGCGGCTCGAGGTGCTCGGCGACTGCACCGTGGTGGTGGGGCTCGGATCGATCGTGCTCGGCTTCGCGCATCACTACCTCGGGCTGGCCCGCGTGGCGACGGGTGACCTCGACCTCGCGGCTCGCCACTTCGAGCAGGCGAGCGAGCTCGCCGAGCGGCAGGGAGCCGACCTGTGGCAGGCCCACTCCGACGTGGAGCTGGCGTCCGTGCTGGCGTCGGCCGGCGGCGATCCCGCCCGGGCGCGCGAGCTGCTGCACCGGTGGTCGTCCGACGCTGACCGGCTCGGCTGGGTGTGGCTCGGCCGTCGCATCCGCGAGGTCCGCTCGGAGCTCACGGGCTGATCCGTCATCCGAGTCGACGCCGGCGCGACAGCACGATCACGCCCAACCCGAGCAGCACGAGCCAGAGGGCGAGTCGGATCTCGCCCGACGAGTCGGCACCCGTGGCTGGCAGCCCGGGCGACGGACCGCTCGCGGCCGGCTGCGAGGTGGTAGAGGCGGCCACGGGCGGCGCAGCCGCGAACGTGGGTGCGGGCGCCGTGGTGGTGCCCGGTGCGGCCGTCGTGGTCGGCGACGCCGTCACCGGGGTGGTCGGCACAGTCGTCGTGGTCGTCGTCGTGGTCGTCGTGGTCGTCGTGGTCGTCGTCGTGGTCGTGGAGCCACCGGGATCGACGACCTGCTCGACGGTCACGTCGGCGGTCGCCGTACCCGTTGCGCCTTCGTCGTCGGTCACGACGAGGGTGACGGTGTAGGTCCCCGCGACTGCGTAGGTGTGGCTGGTCGTGGAACCCGTGCCGGTCGCCAGGATGCCGATGTCGACGGCTTGGAGCGATGCCGGCGCGTCACCGTCGCCGAAGTCCCAGAAGTAGTCGACGATCTCACCGTCGGGGTCGGAGGACGCGGACGCGTCGAACTCGACGGTCAGGCCGTTCGGCGTCGAGGTGAACGATGCGATCGGTTCGAGGTTCACGCCCTCTCCGTCCTCGACGGTCACCTCCGACACCGCGACGTCGGACAGCCCGTCGTCGTCGAACACCCGGAGGCTCAGCTGGTAGGTCCCAGCCGCCGCATAGCGGTGCTCGGCGGCCGGCCCGGCGACCACGGTGCCGTCACCGAGGTCCCACGAGTAGAACACGACGGACCCGTCCTGGTCGGACGACCCCGCGCCGTCGAGGTCGACGTCGAGCCCTTGCGACGTCGCGTCGATCGAGGCCACCGGCGCGATGAGCACAGGTTCGTCGACGACCAGCTCCACGCTGGCCGTGTCCTCCAGGCCGTCCTCGTCGGTGACGACGAGCGTGACCGTGTAGGTGCCCGGCACCTCGTACCGGTGGGGCGCGCTCGGGCCGACGGCCTCCGTGCCGTCGCCCAGATCCCACTCCCATGCGACGACGGCTCGATC
>JALOLG010000240.1 GCA_025456105.1 Ilumatobacteraceae bacterium
CACGCCGATCGCAGCGATCAGCGCGAACGCTGCGCCCGCGATCATCAGCACACCTGCGACGACGTTCACGAGCTCCCCCTCCGCTCGATGTAGCGGGCGAGCACCCCGGTCGCGACGAACGCGACCAGGGCGACCACCACGACCGTGACGAGCACCGAGTCGAGCCCGGTCTCGGCCGCGCCGAGGACGACGCCCATCACCACGACCGTGAGCAGTCCGTCGAGCGCCAGCACACGGTCGGCGATGGTGGGGCCCCGCAGGAGCCGAGCCATGAAGCCCAGGCCGGCCAGCGAGACGAGCGCCAGCGCCACGGCGATCATGCCGCCACCTCCGCCCGGGCCCGCTCGTCGGCCGTGCCGAACGCTCGGGCCGCGTACCGCTCGAGGAACCGGACGTCGCCGCGCACGGCATCGGGATCACGGGCGTCGAGCGCATGGACGTAGAGGACCGGGAGACCGTCGGGACCGTCGAGCACCTCGATCGACAGCGTGCCGGGCGTGAGCGTGACCGAGTTGGCGATCAGGGTCACCAGCCCGGGGCTCTCGACGCACAGCGGCACCGCGACGATCGCGCTGCGGAACGCCGGCCGCGGCGTGAGCACCTGCCGGGCGAGCTCGAGGTTCGAGCGCACGAGCAGCACGAGGAAGACCGCCGCGTACACGACCGCCCAGTGCGGCCGGACGCGCACGGGTCGGTCGTCGTCGGGGTCGTAGTAGCGGGCGACCACCAGCACGCCCACGGCGACCGCCAGACCCCCGAGGACGTTGGCCCACGTGATCGAGCCCCACAGGCCCACCCACAGCACGACGAGCCAGACCACGAGGGCCGGCACACGAGTGACGGCCTTCACGAGTCACCTCCGAGCACGGCCTCGACGTAGCCGCTCGGATCGACGAGGTCGGCACCGATCCGCTCGGCCAGATCCCAGAGCGGGCCGGCGAACAGGGCGATGGCGAGCGACATCGCCACCACGGCACCGGTGGCGATCAGCATCAGCGGCGGCGCTCCGAAGCGATCGCTCGTGTGCGCCGTGCGCGACGGGGTCCGATCGCGCTCGCCCCAGAACACACCCGCCCAGATCTTGGTCATCGAGTAGGTGGTGAACAGGCTCACGGCCAGGCTCACCGCCGTGATGGCCCACGCTTCGCTCGACACCCCCGCATCGACCAGGCCGAGCTTGGCGACGAACCCCGAGAACGGCGGCAGCCCGGCGAGGCTCAGCGCGGGCAGCCCGAACATCACCGCCACCACCGGCGCCCGTCGCACGAGCCCGCCCGTCTCCGACAGGCGGCACGACCCGGCGAAGCGATCGACGATGCCAGCCACCAGCAGCAGCGACGTCTTGAGGACGATGTTGTTGGCCAGGAAGAACACCGCACCGGCGAGACCCGCCACCGTGAACAGGCCCAGCCCGAACACCATGTACCCGATCTGGCTGACGATGTGGAACGACAGGATGCGCTTCATGTCGTCCTGGGCGATGGCGCCGAGGACGCCGATCACCATCGTGAGCCCCGCCACCACCAGGATCAGCACGTCGGGTCGTGACCCCTCGGGGATCAGCAGCGTCTGGGTGCGGATGATGGCGTACACACCCACCTTGGTGAGCAGGCCGGCGAAGATCGCCGTCACGGGCCCGGGCGCGGTGGGGTAGCTGTCGGGCAGCCACGAGAACAGCGGGAACAGGCCGGCCTTGATGCCGAACACACCCAGCAGCAGCACGGCGAAGCCCGTGCGCAGCGCGCCGTCGAGCTCGGGGATGCGCGTCGACAGGTCGGCCATGTTGACCGTGCCCGTGGCCGAGTAGACGAGCCCGAGCACCGTGACGAAGGCGATCGACGCGACCAGGCTGATGACCACGTAGGTCATGCCCGCACGGATCTGGTCGGGACGGCCTCCGAGGGTGATGAGCACGTAGCTGGCCACGAGCATCATCTCGAAGCAGACGAACAGGTTGAACAGGTCGCCCGTGACGAAGCTGCCGGCCACGCCGGCGGCGAGCACGAGGTAGACCGGGTGGAAGCCGACGTGGCGCCCCTCGCCCTCGCGCTCGCCGATCGCGAACAGCGCGACGGCGAGCAGCATCGCCGACGACACCACCAGCATCACCGC
Organism: Ilumatobacteraceae bacterium; assembly: GCA_025456105.1. GTDB lineage: Bacteria > Actinomycetota > Acidimicrobiia > Acidimicrobiales > Ilumatobacteraceae. Next base: position 2,113 of record JALOLG010000240.1, read on the forward strand.
CGACAACCGGTCGACGACGAGCGAGATGCCGAACGGTGCGGGCCAACCGCCGGCCTGGCTGACCTGGATGCCCTCGCGCTCGACCCGCACCACCAGCACCACGCTGATCACGAGCGACGTGGCGAGCACCGCGAGCGTGACGAGCCGCTGCACGGGTCGCCATCGACCCAGCACCACCGAGACGGCGGCGCCGAGCAGCGGGAGCGCGAGCGGGAGCGCGACGAGCGCGTTCACGACGCGTCCTCCTCGGCCTGGGCGCGCTGGGCCGCGAGCTCGTCGTCGACGGCGTCGTCGGGACGACCGGCACGGCCGATCATGCGGTCCTCGATGTCGTCCTCGACCTCGTCGTCGTGGGTGAGCTGCCAGCTGCGGAACCCCATCGCGAGCAGGAAGGCGGTGACGCCGAACGTGATGACGAGGGCGGTGAGGGCCATCGCCTGCGGCAGCGGGTCGGCGAAGGTCGACGGCTCGCTCTCGCCGATCAGGGGCGGCGTGCCCCGGCGCCCGCCCGCGGTGATCAGCACGAGGTTCGCGCCGTGGCCGAGCAGCCCCAACCCCACGATGATCCGCGACAGCCGGCGCTGCAGCAGCAGCCAGGTGCCGGTCGCGAAGAGCACCGCGGCCGCGAGCGCGAGGAGCACCGTCATGACGCCGCCTCGCCGTCGGCGGCCAGGTCGGAGTCGGGCTCGGGCTCGTCGCCGAACGCCTCGAACGCCATCAGGGTGAGCCCGAGCACGAGCAGGTACACACCGATGTCGAAGGGCAGCGCCGTCGTGGCCTTCACGGTGCCAAGCAGCGGCAGCTCCACCGTCACGTCGTCGTGCTCGAGCACGGCTCCGCCGAGCAGCAGCGGCACGATCGCCACCGTCGCCGAGAGCAGCAGGCCCGAGCCGAGGATCGTCCACGGCTGCACGGGGAACGCCCGGCGCACCGAGCCGACGCCACGGGCGATGTAGCGCAGCGAGATGGCCGCACCGGCCGTGAGGCCGCCCGCGAAGCCACCGCCGGGTTGGTTGTGGCCGGCGAACAGGAAGTACAGCGACAGCACGAAGATCGAGTGGTAGAGCACCCGCACCGAGGTGTCGACGATGCGCAGCTGCTTCACGACTCGCTCCCCCGCCGCCGACGCCCGAGCCGGGCCAGGCCCACCGCGCCCACCGCCGCCACGAGCAGCACCGCGATCTCGCCCAGCGTGTCGAGGCCGCGGAAGTCGACCAGGATCACGTTGGTGACGTTGTTGCCCTTGGCCTCCGGCGCCGAGCGCTCGATCATCTCCTGCGACACGTTCGGCGCGGCGACGTCGTCGCGACCACTCGCCGCCACGAGCATCATCACGAACACCGCTGCGCCCACCAGCAGCGAGGCACCGAGACGGAACGACCGCACCACCAGCGGGGTCCGGTCGACGAACCGCGGCGGCAGGAACCGCAGCACGAGCACGAACAGCACCGTGAACAGGGTCTCGATCGCGAGCTGCGTGAGCGCGAGGTCGGGCGCGCCCTGGACGATGTACAGCCCCGCCATCGCGTAGCCGATCGCACCGAGCATGAGCGCGGCCGCGATCCGCCGCCGCATGAGCGCCGCGCCGACCGCGCCGCCGACGATGATCGCCACCAGGGGGACCTGCACCGCGGCGTCGACCAGCTCGGGCCACTCGAACCCGGCACCCACCAGCACCGCGACCGGCAGCACGAGCACCGTCGTGATGACGACCGCGAGGTACAGCGGGAGCGAGCCGTGCTGGACCCGGGCGGTGAGCCCGGTGGCGAACGCGGTCGTGCCCTTGAGACCGGAGAGGAAGGCCTGCTCGGTGGTGGGCAGGTGCGCGAGGGGTGCCGACAGGCGTCGCTGCACATCGGCCACCGGTCGGCGGGCGACGACGAGCAGCGTGCCCACGGCGACGACGACGATCGACAGCACCACCGGCAGCCCGAACCCCGCCCACAGCACGACGTC
>JALOLG010000241.1 GCA_025456105.1 Ilumatobacteraceae bacterium
CTACGTCGACGACGAGGTGGCCGGACTGCTCGCAGTGCTCGACGGCGCGCTCGTCGGGCCGGTGAACGTCGGGAACCCCGACTAGTTCACGATGACCGAGCTGGCCGCGGTGGTGCAAGAGCTGGTGGGTGCCGCGGTGGGTGTCGTCCACCGGCCGCTGCCGGCCGACGATCCGAAGGTGCGCCGACCCGACATCGCCCTCGCCCGGCGCGAGCTGGGCTGGAGCCCGAGCACCCCACTGCGCGAGGGGCTGCGCCGCACCATCGACTGGTACCGCGACCGGGGTGCCTACGCTGGCGATCGATGGGGGAGCAACGGCGCCTGAGGGTCCCGCTCTCCGATCGGCAGATCGAAGCGCGTCGGCACGAGCTGTCCACCCTCGTCGAGCGGTCTCGCGACGCCGTCCTGCTCGCCGCCGTCACGGGTGTCTGCACCGGCGCGATGGTCCGCGGCTTCGAGCTGGCCGTGGAGCGGCTCCTGCGTGCCGTCGAGGAGCTCCCGCTCTGGGCGGTCGGGCTGGCACCCACGGTCGGTCTCGCGATCTCGGCCATCGTGCTGCGGATCATCGGGCGGGGGGCGTCACCCGCGACCACCGACGCGTACCTCGAGGCGTTCCACGACCGCAACGTCACGCTGGGGATCCGGGCGGCGATCGCGCGCCTCGCCGCTGCCGTCGCCACGATCGGCAGCGGCGGTGCCCTCGGGCTCGAGGGGCCGTCCGCGTACGGCGGTGCGACGATCGGTGCCACGATCCAGCGGATCCTGCCGGCCCGGCTGCGCGGCCGCGATCACCGCACGCTGATGGTGGCGGGCGCGGCGGCGGGCGTCGCGGCGATCTTCAAGGCGCCGGCCACCGGCGCGATCTTCGCCCTCGAGGTGCCGTTCCGCGGCGACCTCGCCCGGCGCATGCTGCTCCCCGCGCTCGTGGCCAGCGTCGCCGGGTACCTGACGTTCGTGGCGCTCTCGGACACGTCACCGCTGTTCCGCGTGACCGACGTGCCCGACTTCTCGTTCCGCGACCTCGCCGGCGCGCTCCTCGTCGGCATCGTGTGCGCCGTCGCCGCTCGTGCGTTCGCCAAGCTCCTGCGGATCGCGAAGGGCGCATCGCAGGCACCGGTGGTGCTGCGCGTGCTCGGGGCGGGCGCTGGTCTGGCGGCGCTGCTGGCCGTCTCGCGGGCGCTCACGGGTGAGAACCTCAGCATCGGGCCGGGCTACTCGTTGCTCACCGAGTGGCTCACCGACCCTGATCTGGCGCTGTGGCTCATCGCCGCCGTGCTCGTGATCCGATGCGCCGCGACCGCCCTCACGATCGCGGGCGGCGGGGTGGGCGGGGTGTTCATCCCGCTGGTGGTGGCCGGCGCGCTCGTCGGACGTGCGATCGGCGACCTCGTGCACCCCGAGCGGGCGAGCCTGTACACGCTGCTCGGCGTGGCGGCGCTCCTCGGGGGCGGGTACCGGGTGCCGCTGGCCGCCGTGGTGTTCGTGGCCGAGACCACCGGCCGGCCCGACGTCATCGTGCCGGGCGTGCTGGCCGCCGTGGCCGCCGAGCTGGTGATGGGTGGGCAGTCGGTCACGTCGTACCAGCGCAGCAGCGACGCCGACGACGACTGACCCGCGGGGAGCGCTCGAGGTCAAGATGAGCGGCATGGACGACGCACCCGACACCGGCACGGTGGACATCTCGACCGCCCTGGTGGGCACCGTGGTGGCCGTTGAGGTGGCACCCGGTGCCGCCGTCCGGGCCGGCACGGTGGTGGCGCTCGTCGAGTCGATGAAGCTGCACCACGACGTCGTGAGCCCGGTCGCCGGCGTGGTGACGTCGGTCGCCGTGGCGGTGGGCGACACGGTGGGCTCGGGCGACGTGCTCGTGTCGATCGCACCGCACGTCGGAGCGCCCGGCGAGGACGGCGGGCGCGTCGCGGCGACGACGGGTGAGCCCAGCACGGGGCTCCGTGACGACCTCCGGGCGGTGGCGGAGCGGCACGCGCTCGGGCTCGACCAGAGCCGACCCGAGGCGGTCGCACGCCGACGCGCCCGGGGGCGCCGCACCGCCCGCGAGAACATCGCGGTTCTGATCGACGATGGCTCGCTGGTCGAGTACGGCCCGCTGGTGATCGCGGCGCAGCGCCGCCGCCGGTCCGTCGACGACCTGGTCGTTGCCACCCCGGCCGACGGGCTGGTGGGCGGGCTCGCGACGGTGAACGCTGCCGAGGTGGGCGAGCACGCGGCGCGATGCGTGGTGGTGTCGTACGACTACACGGTCCTGGCCGGCACGCAGGGCACCCAGAACCACCGCAAGAAGGACCGTCTCTTCGAGCTCGCCGAGGACCTGCGGGCGCCGGTGGTGGTGTTCGCCGAAGGGGGCGGGGGCCGGCCGGGCGACACCGACGGCCTGGGAGTGAGCGGCCTCGACTGCCTGGCCTTCCGGTGGTTCGCCGAGCTGTCGGGCACCGTCCCGCTCGTGGGCATCGCGGCGGGGTACTGCTTCGCCGGCAACGCCGCCCTGCTCGGGTGCTGCGACGTGGTGATCGCGACGGAGGACGCCAACATCGGGATGGGCGGTCCGGCGATGATCGAAGGCGGCGGGCTCGGCGTGCACGAGCCGACCGCCATCGGACCGATCGGCGTCCAGCGCGCCAACGGCGTCGTCGACGTCGTGGTGCGCGACGAGGCGGAGGCGGTGGCCGTGGCGCGTCGCTACCTCTCGTACGTCCAGGGCCGCCGGGGGCGATGGGAGGTGGCCGACCAGGCGCGCCTGCGCGACCTCGTCCCGGCGGACCGGCTGCGCGGCTTCGACGTCCGGGCGATCCTCGACACCTTGTTCGACGTCGACTCGGTCCTCGAGCTCCGGCGCGACTTCGGGCGCGCGATGGTCACCGCGCTCGCCCGGATCGAGGGGCGCCCGATCGGGGTGATCGCCAACGACAACCGGCACCTCGCCGGAGCGATCGATCGCGACGCCGCCGACAAGGGTGCGCGCTTCTTGCAGCTGTGCGACTCGTACGGGCTGCCGGTCGTCAGCCTCGTCGACACGCCCGGGATGATGGTCGGTCCCGACGCCGAGGCCGAGGCGCTCGTGCGCCACTGCAGCCGCCTGTTCGTCGTGGGCGCGAACCTCCGGGTGCCGATGGTCTCGGTGGTGCTCCGCAAGGCCTACGGGCTCGGAGCGCAGGCGATGATGGGCGGGTCGACGAAGGCCCCGCTCGCGTGCATCGCCTGGCCCAGCGGCGAGTTCGGTGGGATGGGGCTCGAGGGCGCCGTCCGACTCGGCTACCGGCGCGAGCTCGAGGCCGCGGCCGACGACGCCGAGCGCGACCGCCTGTACCGCGAGCTCGTCGACCGGCTGTACGAGCACGGCAAGGCGCTGAGCGTCGCCACCCACTTCGAGATCGACGACGTGATCGACCCCGCCGACACCCGCCGCTGGCTCGCGTCGCTGCTGCAGGCGGCGCCGGCCGCGCCGGAACGGCGGCGGGCGTTCGTCGACACGTGGTGAGGGTCAGCCTGCGGCGTCGCCCAGCACCTGCTGCATCACCCAGTTCGACTGCTTGACCGCTCCCATCGCGGCGCTCGATGCGATCGAGTACCGGTGGCCGGGGAACAGCACGACGTCGTCGGGGACCTTCGCGAGGCGGCGCAGGCTGTCCTCCATGGCGCGCGGATCGCTGCCCGGCAGGTCGGTGCGGCCACAGCCGTCGAGGAACAAGGTGTCGCCCGCGACGAGCCGGTCGGCCACCAGGAAGCACTGGCTGCCAGGCGTGTGGCCGGGCGTGTGCACGAGCTCGACCACGACGTCGCCGATCGCCACGACGTCGCCGGGGTCGTGGGCGACCAGGTCGGCCTCGCCCACCCCGGTGGTGCGGACCACCCACGGGACCTCGCTGCGCTGCACGTGCACCGGGCAGGCCTGGCGCTCGAGCAGCGCCGTGATCCCGGCGATGTCGAACCCCATCATCGAACCCCCCACGTGATCCGGGTGGTAGTGGGTGGCCAGCGCCCCGACGATGCGCATGTCGTCGGCGGCCG
>JALOLG010000242.1 GCA_025456105.1 Ilumatobacteraceae bacterium
TGGGTGGTGCCGGGGAAGTTGCCGGCGAAGGTGATCGTGGCCCCGAACTCGCCGAGCGCTCGTGCCCACGACAGCACCGCGCCCGCCACGAGCGCCGGGCGGATCGCGGGGAGCGTGACGCGTCGGAACGTGTACCAGCGCGACGCGCCGAGCGTCCGCGAGGCGTCCTCGTGTCGAGTGTCGAGCTGGCGCAGCGCCGCTTCGACCGTGATCACGAGGAACGGCATCGCGACGAACGTCTGGGCGATCACGACCGCGGCCGTCGTGAACGGCAACGTGATCCCGAACCACTCGTCGAGGTGCTGTCCGACGAGCCCGCGGCGGCCGAGCGCGAAGAACAGCGCCACCCCGCCCACCACCGGGGGCAGCACCATCGACAGCGTGCACAGGGCCCGCATCACACCGCGACCCGGGACCTCGGAGCGTGCGAGCAGCCAGGCGAGGGGGACGCCGAACACGACCGAGAGCGCGGTGGCCCAGAGCGAGCACACCAGCGACAGCCGCAGCGCCGTGGTGGCGGTGTCGTCGGTCAGATAGGTCCACGCACTCGACCAGGGGGCGCGCCACAGCAACCCGATCAACGGGAGGGCGAAGAACGCCACGGCGACGGCCGCGAGCGCCAGCGCCGGGACCGGCATCGCGCTGCGTCGACGACCGCGACCGGGGCGCCGTCGAGTGGTCATGGCGAGACGAACCCGTACGACTCGAGGATCGCCTGGCCGTCGTCGGACAGCACGAAGTCGACGAACGCCTGGGCGGCCTCGGGGTTCGGGGCCTCCGTGGTGATGGCGATCGGGTACTCCGCCACGACGTTGATGTCGGCGGGGATCGCGACGCCCTCGGCGGCGTCGCCGGCGGCGATGACGTCGGTGACGTACACGATGCCGGCGTCGGCCTCACCGAGGGTCACCTTCGACACCACGGCGCGCACGTTCTCCTCGAGCGACCTGAACGCGACCGTCACGCCGGCGTTGTCGAGGATCTGCTGCGCGTACCGACCGCACGGCACCTCGGGCGCGCAGGAGATGACGACCAGATCGTCGTCCGCGAGATCCGCGACGCCCGTGATGCCCTTCGGGTTGTCCGGTCCGACGATGATCTCGGCCAGGTTCGTGGTGAACACGACCGGCTCGGAAGCGCTGCCCCCCGCGTCCGTGAGCTTGGTCATGTTGCTCAGGTCGGCCGAGGCGAAGACGTCCGCGGGGGCGCCCTCCCCGATCTGGGTCACCAGCTCCGAGGACGCTGCGAAGCTGAACGTCACGTCGATGCCCGGGTTGGCCGCCGTGAACGCGTCACCCAGCTCGGTGAACGCATCGGTGAGCGACGCCGCGGCGAACACGGTGACCTCACCCGCTCCGGTGGGTGTGGTCTCGTCGTCGGAGCACGCAACGGCGAGAAGCGCCACGGCTGCCAGGCCGCCGAGGAGGAGTCGCGAATCGCGTGGCACGGGTCGACGATAGTCATCGCATGACTATGTCGCCACCCCCGACGGGCGATCGCCCGCAGGCAGCTCATCCTGCACTGCGGGGACGCGGCTCAGCGGACCTGCCGAGGAGATGCCGCGCCGGACAGCTTGGCGGGGTTGAGCACGCTCGTGATCCGCACGATCCTTCCGTCGACCACCTCCACGCCGGTCACGGCGAACACGCGCTCCGGGGCTTCGATCACGACGCCCGGGAAGCCGCCCACCACGGCGGGTCGGAACGACCACGTGCTCGGGTACCGACGCCACAGGTTCGACAGCAGCCGCACGATCCGGTCGGGACCGTGGACCGGGTAGCGGGCCGCTCGTCGCTCGGCACCCGCGTCGCTCAGGTACACGGCATCCGGAGCGAGGCAGGTCATGGCGGTGACGGGGTCGCCGGTCGCAAGGGCCACGAGGAACCGGTGGACGACCTCGTTCGATGCCGCGAGGTCGTCGCGTCGTGCGGTGTCGGCCTCGCGCAGCTTGCGCCGGGCACGGCTCGCGAGCTGGCGGCACGACTCTGCCGAGCGCCCCAGTGTCACCGCGATCGAGTCGTAGCGGTCGCCGAACACGTCGGCGAGCAGGAAGGCAGCGCGCTCGTCGGGCGTGAGACGTTCGAGCATCATCAGGAACGCCGTGGTCATCGAGTCCGCGAGCTCGGCCGCATCGGCGGGGTCGTCGACGAGCTGCACCACCGGAGCCGGGAGCCACGGGCCGACGTAGCGCTCCTCGTCGCGCTTGCGCTGCCGCAGGCGGTCGATCGCGAGCCGCGTGACGACGGTGGACAGCCATGCAGCGGGTCGATCGATCGCTGCCCGGTCCGCGGCCGTCCACCTGAACCAGGCCTCCTGGACGACATCATCGGCGTCGGCGAGCACGCCGAGCATCCGATACGCGCGTCCGGTCAGCTCCGGTCGCAGCGACTCGAACACGTCGCTGCCGTCGTCGGTCACGCGGCCACCATCGCACGACGTGCCGCCGTCACGCCAGCAACCGAGCCGCTCACGATGGCGGCATCCGCCAGGAGCGGTCGGCCGATCCAGTCGCCGGCCGCCAGCACGCCGCGGTCGGCGAGCTCGAGCCCGGTCGGGCGCTCGACGCCCACCTGGGGGCTGCCCCACGCCACCACGGGTGCGGCGAGGAACCGGTGGAGCGACCGCTCCGCCTCGCTCGGCAGCCCCGCTCTCGCCGCGTGCGCCTCCAGCGAGCGGCGGTGCTCGCCGGACGAGCCGTCGTCGCCGGCGTCGAGGTACCGCATCAGCGAGTAGAGCGCCTCACCCGGGGGAGCGAGGCGCGCGACCGGCGCGTGCAGCGACAGGTAGAGCGGCTCGGCGGCCGACAGCAGGAAGTCGCACGTCCCGCGGGCGCCACCCACGTCGAGGCACGAAGCGCGCTGCACCGGGCCGGCCCGCTCGATCCACCCGGCGTCGTCGACGCCGAGCAGCGATGCGGCGAGGTGCGGGCCACCGGCCGCCAGCACCACGGTGGTGGCGGTCACGGTGCGGCCCCGTGCCGTCGTCGAGATCCAGCGCGTCCCGTCGCGTTCGAGCGACACCACAGGAGCGTGCTCGTGGACCACGACCCCGTGGGCTTGTGCGACGGTGAGCAGCTGGTCCACCAGCGACTGCCAGCCGCCGTGCACGTACAGCACGCCGCCCGCGCCGAGCTGGCCGAGCACCGCAGCCGCCGGGAGCCGCTCGGGTCGGGCCGAGTACGTCACCAGGCGGCCGAGCGCCGCCACGAACCGCCGCAGGTCGGGACGCGCCCCCTGGTCGTCGAGCCACTCGTCGAGCGCGACGTCGCCCGCCCGTGCGGCCGTGCGGCCGATGTCGGCGTACCAGCCGACGAGCTTCGCCTTCGACCGTGCCCCCAGCAGGCGGCTCGAGAGGATCGCCGACGGCGTGACGGGGAGCGGCGCGATCGCACCGTCCCAGACCGTGCGGTAGCTGCGCAGCGGCGGGGCGTCCCCGGCGACCTCCACACCGAGCTCGCGCAGCACGGCCAGTCCGCCGGCGTCGCGGTACAGCGCGTGCCCGCCCTCGTTCAGGACGAAGCCGTCCCGGGTGGCGCTGCGCGCCCGTCCGCCCGCCGAGCGCGCGTCGAGCAGCACGACGTGGGCGCCGTCGCGTGCCGCGGTCGCGGCGGCGACGAGCCCGGCCAGCCCGGCCCCCACGACCACGACGTCGGCGGTGAGGGTGCGATCCTCGGTGGCATCTGCGGTGTGCTCCTGTGTCGTTGACATGTCGACCTCCTGCACGTCCGACGACGCGGGCGGTCGATTCGTGACGCGCCGCTCCGACGAGGCGGCCAGGATGTGCGCATGACCGACTCCCTGACCGACATCGCACCCGCCTTCGTCGACATGGCGCATCGCATCGTGTGGTGCGTCGCGGCGACGAGCGGCGCCGGTGGTGAGCCACGGACTCGGGTGCTGCACCCGATCTGGGAGTGGGACGGCGATCGTCTCACCGGCTGGATCGCCACCGGTCCGCAGTCCCACAAGGCCGGCGAGCTGGCCGCCAACCCGCGCCTGTCGCTCACCTACTGGGCGCCGAAC
>JALOLG010000010.1 GCA_025456105.1 Ilumatobacteraceae bacterium
CGCGTGCAGCAGCGCGATGGTGCCCAGGATCTGCGCGACACCGGCGCCGGCGACGATCGGCCAGAAGCGCGCGGGGACGCTCGGCAGGTCGTGGCCCGCCACGCCGAACACGACGATCGCGAGCGCGATCGCGAGCGGGGCGCCGTAGAGGTAGCGCACGAAGCCCGCGCCCACCGGCGACAGCACGTCGCGCAGCCGGTGCTGCTGCGACGTGCGCAGGATCTGGAACGTCGCCGCGGCGATCGTGATCGGGATCCACATGCCGTGCTCGTGCCGTCGACGTTCAGTCGCTCGGCTCGAACCAGTGGTCGCCGTTCCCCAGCACCCGCTCGGCCTCCGACGGCCCCCACGAGCCGCGGAAGTACGGGTGGATCTCCCCCGGGTGGTCGAGCGCGGGTTGGACGATGCCCCACGTGAGCTCCACCACGTCCTGGCGGGCGAACCGTCGCGTCGATCCGGCGATGGCGTCGCCGAGGAGGCGCTCGTAGGCCTCCTGGCGCGCGCCGAGCGCGGCGGCGAAGTCGACCGAGAGGTCGACCGCCTGGCTGTCGAGGTGCGGGCCGGGCGTCTTGGCCTGCACCGAGAACGTCACGCCGTCGCGCTTGCCGAGGCGGAACCGCACCTGGTTGCGCCCGGGCGGCGCGCCGCCGGCTTCGTCGAAGAGCAGTCGGGGCGGCGAGTGGAACTCGACCACCGCCTCGGTGGCCGCCTGCTTGAGCCCCTTGCCCACCCGGCACGACCAGGGCACGCCAGCCCATCGCCACGAGTCGATCACCAGTCGCGCCGCAGCGAACGTCTCGACCGTCGAGTCGGGGTCGACGCCGGGCTCGTCGCGGTAGCCGACGTACTGGCCGCGCACGAGCAGGCCGGGGTCGATGGGTTCGGTGGCCGCGAGCACCTTCGCCTGCTCGTCGTGCAGGAAGTGGGCGTCGGGGCCGACCGGCGGCTCCATCGCCAGCAGCGTCACCACCTGGAGGAGGTGGTTCTGGAAGACGTCGCGGATCGCACCGACGCCGTCGTAGAACGAGCCTCGCCCCTCGACACCGATCGACTCCGACATCGTGATCTGCACGCTGCGGACGTACCGCCGGTTCCAGATCGGCTCGAGCAGGGTGTTCGAGAAGCGGAACACGAGCAGGTCCTCGACGCTCTCCTTGCCGAGGTAGTGGTCGATGCGGAAGATGCGCTCCTCGGGGAACGCCGCGTGGAGCGTGGCGTTGAGCTCGCGCGCCGACGCGAGGTCGCGACCGAACGGCTTCTCGACCACGATCCGGCCGCGGTCGTTGAGCCCGTGCGCGGCGAGCGCCTCGACCACGGTGGGGAACATCGACGGCGGGATCGCCATGTAGAACACGGCGGTGGTCGACTCGTGGCGGTCGAGCGCGTCGCAGAGCGACGACCAGGTCGCGGGATCGGCGTAGTCGCCCTGCACGAGGTCCATCCGATCCTGCAGCGATCGGACCACGCGGTCGTCGACGCGGTCGCCGCCGGCCCGGATCGACTCCTCGGCGTGGAGCCGGAAGTCGTCGTCGGTCCACTCGCTCCGGGCGACGCCGATCACGGGGAACGTGAGCATCGCCGACCGCTCGAGCCCGTACAGCGCCGGGAACAGCTTGCGCTTCGCGAGGTCGCCCGTGGCCCCGAACAGCACCAGCGCATCGGCGCGCGGCTGGTGGCTCATCGCGACTCGTCCCGTCGCTCGACGTGTCCTCCGAAACCGGCGCGCATGGCCGACAGCACCTGGTCGGCGACGTCGGAGCGCCCACGCGAGCTGAAGCGCTGGTACAGCGCGGCCGACAGCACCGGGACCGGGACGCCCTCGTCGACGGCGGCGTGGATGGTCCAGCGGCCCTCGCCCGAGTCGCTCACGTGTCCGCCGTAGGCGTCGAGGTGCGGGTCGGCGTGGAGCGCCTCGGCGGTGAGGTCGAGCAGCCAGCTCGTGACGACGCTGCCCCGACGCCAGAGCTCGGCGATCGCCGCGAGGTCGAGGTCGTACCGGTAGTACTGCGCGTCGGCGAGTGGTGCGGTCTCGGCGTCGGCGGCGTGGTCGATCCGCCCGATGCCTGCCTTCGCCAGCACGTTGAGCCCCTCGGCGTAGGCGGCCATGAGCCCGTACTCGATGCCGTTGTGCACCATCTTCACGAAGTGCCCGGCGCCGGCGGGACCGCAGTGCAGCCAGCCGTGCTCGGCCGGCGCCGGGTCGCCCGCTCGGCCGGGCGTGCGTGGCGCTGCGTCGATCCCGGGCGCCAGTGCGTCGAGCACCGGTCGCAGCCCGTCCACCGCGACCTCGTCGCCGCCGACCATCAGGCAGTACCCGCGCTCGAGGCCGTGGATCCCGCCGCTGGTGCCGACGTCGACGGCGTGGACGCCGTGGTCGGCCAGCAGGCGCTCGGCCCGGTCGACGTCGTGGCGGTACCACGAGTTGCCACCGTCGATCACCACGTCACCGGGTGCGAGCAGCGGCACGAGGCGGTCGACGGTGTCGGCCACGAACGCGGCCGGCACCATGATCCACACGTGGCGGGGCGCGGTGAGCGTGGCCACCAGCTCCTCGAGCGAGCGGGCGCCCCGGGCGCCCTCGCCCTCGAGCAGCGAAGTCGCCGCCGGGTCGATGTCGTGCACGACGCACTCGTGGCCGTGCGCCATCAGGCGGCGGACCATGTTGGCGCCCATCCGGCCGAGGCCGATCATGCCGAGCTGCATCGGCCCAGGTTGCCACGCCGCCGCTACCGTCGCCGTCGGGATGGACGTCGACCAGCGAGCCCTCGACCGCGACGTGGCGGGTGCCGCGGCGGCCCACCAGCGCCTGCTCGCCACCCTCGACGACGCGCTCGAACGGGGGGTCGACCCGTCACGGCCCTCGCTGCTGCCCGGGTGGACGATGGGTCACGTCGTCACGCACCTGGCCCGCAACGCCGACAGCCACGTCCGGATGCTCGACGGGCTCCCGCAGTACGAAGGAGGGCCGGAGGGTCGGGAAGCGGCCATCGAGGCCGGCGCCGGCCGGCCCGTGGCCGAGCTGGTCGCCGACGCGCGCCGCAGCATCTGGGCGCTCGAGTCGCGCTGGGCGGTCCACGCCGAGTGGTCGGGCACGGCCGAGCGGCTCCACGACCGCGTGCGGCAGGCCGACCTGCCGGGCTGGCGGCGCTACGAGGTGGAGCTGCACCACGTCGACCTCGACCTCGGCTACGGGTTCGCCGACCTGCCCGCCGAGTTCGTCCGGCTCGAGCTGCGCCGGGCGGAGATGACGTGGGCGGCGAGGCGCCCGATGGGGATGACCGCGCTCCCGCCCGAGGCGCTCGCGGCCCCGCCACACGTGCGCCTGGCCTGGCTCACGGGTCGCGGCGATCTCTGAACCATCGGGTCAGGGTCCGCCGCGGCGGAGCAGGTCGGCGAGCGCTTGGTCGCGCGACGCGGTGCGCACCAGCGCGTTCCGCGCGGTCGCGTGCTCCGGTGACAGCGGGTCGAGATCGGCGAGCTCGCCGGTGCGCCGCTGCAGGTCGTGCCACAGCTCGTCGGGGACGTCGTCGAGGCCGAGTCGCCGCCGGGCTCGCCGGTCGCGCAGGGGCACGAGCAGGACGGCGAGGGCCATCGCGCTCGACATCCCGGTCTCGTGACCGCTCACCGGCCGCCCGGCCGGGAGGCGGGCGGCACCCTCGCGCAGCACGCGGGTGCCGATCGAGGCCACGCGGCCCACCACGTGGCCGCCGGGCACGAACCCCGCGGCCATCGTCGCCCACCCGACTGCGTCGGTGATCGCACCCACCGCCCGAGCGCGCTCGAACGCCTCGAGGTCGTGCGCCCGTGCGCCCGCCTCGCGCACGGTCGCGACCACGTCGTGCGGATCGGCCAGGGCCGTCGCCATCGTCTCGCGGTTCCACTCCACGTCGGCTCGGCCGGCCACGTCGATCAGGCGGTCGGCACCGAGCCGCACCTGCTGTGAGGTGTAGGCACCCACCGAGGCACCGAGCGCCGCCTGCGCGGCGTCGTCGCGCACCAGCTCGGCCAGGTAGCGATCGAACGCGGCGAACGTGCCGAGCGGCACCGATGTCTCCCGGTCGAGGCGGTCGTCGAACACGACCGCCGTCAGCAGCGTGCGGCCGCCGTCGTCGTGCCGGAACGAGAGCAGCACGTCGATGACGGGCCACCAGGTCACCATCGACGACGCAGCGCCGAGCCGGGCGCCGGCGGTGAGGTCGCCGGCGCGCTCGATCACGTCGGCGAGCACGTGGGCCGCCTGCTCGAGCCGCAGCGGGATGTCGGCCGCCTCACCGATCCCGCGTGCCACCACGGCGGCGACGGTCTCGGTGTCGAACCGCCCGTCGGTGAGCACCGATCGGCGCACGTCGTCGTCGCGCAGCAGGTCGAGCGAGGCCCTCGGTGTGGCCGCGGCGATCGCACCGAGGAGGGCGTCGGCCCGGTCGACGAGCGCCTCGGGGGCGTGGCGGTCGGCGGCGATCAGCCCGATCACCCCTGCGGTGGTGGGGACGAGCACGTCGGACGGGGTGTGGCGGGCCTGGGCCACGAGCGCGTCGAGCAGCCAGGGGTTCGCCACGGCCGACGCCACCAGCAGCTGGGCCACCTCGGTGGGGTGGTGGCGGGCCCGCGCGGCGAGGAACCGCCCGATCGCGGCGTTGGCGTCGTCGCGGAGGCCGTCGTCGAGCTGGCCCGACTCGATCGCCCGCAGCGCCGTGCCGTGCACGAACAGCAGGCGCGCCCGGGCGTCGTCGCCCAGGTCGTCCCACAGCCGGGCGAGCGAGACGTACGGCAGCGCGGCGATCTCGCGCAGCAGTGCGACGTGGGCGGCCCACGCCTCGGGCGCGTCCGGGTCGAGCAGCCCGACGGCGTCGTGGAGGGCGTAGCTCGACCGGTCGATGCGATCGGTCGAGGGCGGCCGGGGCGCGGCGGCCAGCGCCTCACCCGCTCCGCTGAAGCCCATCGTCAGCGCGGTGCAGGCCATGAGCGCCGTGATGGCGGGCAGCCACACGCGCTCGAGCTCGTGACGGACCAGCCGGACCGCGCGGAGCGCGGCAGCGGCGTCGGGATCGGCCGATCGGACCGTGGCCAGGTGGCCGACCGCCTCGACGGTGTGGCGGTGCAGCATCTGCACGCGATCGGGGTCGTAGCCGAGCGGGTCGCTCATCGGACGGCCTCGACGGAGGCGGCCTCGAGCTCGAGGCGGTGGGCCACCCAGCGCAGCTCGTCGGCTGCCCGGTGCAGCTGGTGCTGGCCGGTGCGCAGGACGGCTCGACACAGATCGGCGCGAGGCGTGCGCCAGGTGTCTGGCCCGGCGTGGCGGTCGAGCGACATCGCGGGGGTGCGCTCGATCTCGGTGGCGAGGGCCCGCAGGGCGCGGGCCCGGTCTCGGAGGTGGTGGGCGTCGGTGGACATGCCCGCCAGGGGTGCGCCCGGGGGCCGCGACCGGAAGACCCGACGCACCGACGCGACGACGCGACGGCCTCAGAGGTGGCGGATCACGTCGTGGTGCGGCAGGTCGGTGGTGAGGTCGACGTAGCCTCGGCCGAACACGGCGAACCCGTGCCGGAGGTAGAACTCGAGCGCGGCGTCGCGGGCTCGGGCCCACACCAGCGCGGCACCGCGATCGGCGGCTGCGGCGACGCCGTGCTCGAGCAGCAGGCCACCGATCCCGCTGCCCTGGAGCCGCTGCGCCGTGGCCATGCCGCGCAGCTGCACGCCCTCCACCGCGGGGTGGTCGGGGTGACGCCGCCACAGCCAGGTCGACGTGGCGACGAGCTCGTCGCCCAGCCGGACCCCGAGGTGCACCGTCGAGTCGAGCCGGTCGCCGTCGAACTCCACCGAGCGGGTCTGGTCGCCGTCGCGGAGCACGGCCGTGCGCAGCGCGTGGGTGTCGTCGGGGCCGATGGCCACCACGCGCGGATCAGCCGTCGGGCCGGGCATCGGGCGGAACCTACCGGAGGTGCTCGATCCGATCGGCGACCGCCTCGGCCTCGGCCAGGTCGTGGGTGACCCACAGCGCCGGGGTGCCGGTGCGGCGCAGGATCTGGGCCACCTCGCCGGCGAGCCGGTCGTGCAGATCGCGGTCGAGCCCGGTGAGCGGCTCGTCGAGCAGGATCGCCCGCGGCTCGGGAGCGAGCGCGCGGGCGAGCGCCACGCGCTTGGCCTCGCCGCCCGACAGGTCCTGCACGGCCCGCCGCTCGAAGCCCGGGAGGCCCACCAGATCGAGCAGCTCGGCCACCCGGTGGGCGCGCTCGGACCGGGGCACCTTGGCCACCTCGAGCCCGTAGGCGACGTTGCGCGCCACGTCGCGGTGGCCGAACAGCTGCTCGTCCTGGAACACCATGCCGATCCGGCGCCGGTGCGTGGGCAGTCCGGTCACGTCGACCCCGTCGACGAGCACCCTGCCCGCATCGGGCACGACGATCCCGGCGATCACCCGCAGCAGCGTGCTCTTGCCGCTCCCCGACGGGCCCAGCAGCGCGACGATCTCGCCGTCGGCCACCTCGACGCCGACGCGGTCGAGCACGACGCCGCCGTCGAACGACACGGTGACGTCACGTGCGGCGAGCACGACCGATCCACTCCACGAGCACGACGATCGCGACGGTGAGCGCTGCGAGCAGCGTCGCGAGCGCATAGCCCTGCGACTGGGCGAGGGCGCCGGGGCGCGCGAGCAGCCGCTCGATCGCCACGGGCGCGGTGACCGTGCCGGTGCGGCTGAGCACGCTCGTGGCACCGAACTCGCCGAGCGCCACTGCGGCGGCCAGGCCGGTGCCCGCCAGCAGCGGGCGCCACAGGACGGGCAGCGCCACGGTCGCCCACGCCCGCAGCGGCGAGGCGCCCAGCACCGCCGCCGCGGCGAGCCGGTCGGGGTCGGACCGACGAGCCACGTCGGCCGCCGCCCGCACGACGAACGGGATCGCCACCATCGCCTGGCCCACGGGGAGCAGCCACCACGACGCCCGCCAGTCGGCCGGGGGCTCGTCGAACGCGATCAGCATGCCCAGCCCCACCGTCACGGCCGAGGTGGCGAGCGGCAGGAGGAGGACGGCGTCGAGCGCACGGCCGAGGCGCCGCGCCACGGTGATCGCGGCGATCGCGAGGCCACCGACGGCCACGGCGAAGGCCGTCGCCCAGGCTGCCGTGCGCAGCGACGTGAGCAGGGCGTCCCACGGGTCGACGCCCAGGCTGATGCCCGGCCGGACCTCCTGGCGGCCGAGGGTTCGCCAGGCGGTGGTCGACCAGCCGTCCGACCCGCGGAGGGAGCGGGCCACCATCGCCGCGATCGGGACGAGCGTGGCGACGGCCACGAACGACGCGGCCGCGACGACCGCCCGGCGCTCGCCCGCGCGCTGGACCCGCCGCGCGCCGCGGCCCGCGTCCGCAGGCACACCGGTGGCACCCCGCCGCGCGGTGAGGGCCAGCACCAACCCGACCACGACGAGCTGGACCACGGCCAGCACCGCGGCAGCATCGACGTCGCCGGCCACCGTGGCCCGTCGCCAGATCTCCACCTCCACCGTGGCCCGGCCGTCGCCCAGCACCCGCACCACGCCGAAGGAGGTGAAGCAGAACACGAACACGATCGCGCCGGCCGCCGCCACGGCGCCGCGCACCGACGGCAGCGTCACGTCGACGAAGCGCCGCCACGGCCCGGCCCCGAGCGTGGCGGCGGCGTGGTCGGGGCCGTCGGCCGACGCGGCCACCGAGGCGCCCACGATCCGCACCACCACGGCGATGTTGAACAGCACGTGGGCCACCACGACCGCGGCAGTGCCGCCGACACCGTCGGGCGCCAGCGCGTCGACCGCGGCCGCCATCACGACGGTGGGCAGGACGAACGTGGCGGTGAGGAGGCCGAGCAGCAGCGTGCGGCCCCGGAACCGGTAGCGGCCCAGCACCACCGCCGGGCCGATCGCGACGGCGAGCGTGAGGGCCGTGCTGAGCGCGGCCTGCCAGGTGGAGTACCAGACGACCTCGCGGGTGTCGGGGTCGCGCACGACGTCGACCACGCTGTCGGCGTCGACCACCCGCGCGAGCAGCGCCCCGAACGGCCAGGCGTAGAACACGGCCAGCACCAGCGCGGGCACGGCCACCAGCGCCGGCGCGAGCCACCCCGGCGGGTCGTTCAACGACCGACGATGTCGGCCCACTGCTCGATCCAGGTGGCGCGCTCGGCCGCGATGAGCGACGGCTCGAGCGTGAGCGGCGCGGCGGGCGCGGTGGCGAACCGCTCGTACACCTCGGGCAGCTCGACCGTCGCGTTGGCGGGGGCGACGAACAGCGTGAGCGGCAGCTCGCGTTGGAGGTCGGGCGACAGCAGGAAGTCCACCAGCGCCCGGGCGGCCTCGGGCTGGTCGGTGCCGCGCAGCACGCCGGCGAACTCGACCTGGCGGAAGCACGTGTCGGCCACCACCGCCGTCGGGGCGTCGTCGCGGGGCGGATCGGCGAACACGACCTCGGCGACGGGGCTGGACCCGTAGCTCACGACGAGCGGGTCGTCACCGCCGGTGGCGCTGAAGCGCTCGTAGTAGGCCTCGGTCCAGTCGGCGGCGACGTCGACGTCGTTGGCCACGAGGCGCTCCCAGTACCCGGTCCAGCCGTCGACGCCGTAGCGGGCGACGGTGGCGAGCAGGAACGCCAACCCCGGCGACGACGCGCCCGCGTCCTGCACGGTGAGCAGCCCCGCGTACGCCGGGTCCGCCAGATCGTCGAAGGTGGCCGGCGGTGCGAGCCCGCGGTCGGCGAACCACGCGATGTCGTAGTTCACGCACACGTCGCCCTGGTCGACCGGTGTGACGAGGTCGTCGACCACCAGCTCGGCGACGGACGGATCGACGTCGGCGATCGCAGGGGAGCGGTACGGCTCGAACACGTCGCCCTCGACCGCCCGTGACAGGAACGTGGTGTCGATCCCCCACATGACGTCGCCCTCGGGGTTGCCTGCCGCGAGCTCGGCCTTCACGAGCATCGTGCCCGTGTCGCCGGCGACCAGGATCTCCACCGGGTGGCCGGTCTCGGCCGCGAACGCGTCGAGCGCAGCGTTGAGCGGGGTGTCGGCGGTGGGGAACGAGTCGTACACCACGAGCGTGACGGGTCCCTCGGCATCGCCCGGTGCGTCGTCGTCGCCGCACGCCACGAGCGACGCGAGCAGCGTCGCCGCCGCGACGCCGCGCCACACGGTCGCCGCCGCGACGCCGCGCCACACGGTCGCCGGCGCGACCGTTCCCGACACGGTCGACCGGGTCATGCCGACACCTCCGGGCGCTCGACGAACACGGTGAGCACGCCCAGAACGACGGTGATCTCGACGTCGGTCGCCTCCGCGAGGTTGCTCACGCCGTGGCCGGCCATCGGGGCGAGATCGACCCGGTCGAGCACCCAGCGGGTGCCGGTGATGGAGACGCCGGTGCAGCCGCCGTGCAGGGCCAGCAGCGAGATGCCGTAGCCGGGTCGCGTGCGGATCGTCGTCCGCGACGGCCCGTGCAGCACCCGCAGGTGCTGGCCGCCCCACCAGGCCTCGACCACCGGGATGCTCGTGAGCACCGGCGAGCCGAGTGCCCCGATCGCCGCGAACGTGTGGTCGAGGCGGTCGCCGCCGCCCGAGATCATGGTGAGCCGCCCGGGGTCGAGGCTCGCGGCACGTTCGACGGCGAGCTCGGTGTCGGTGCGGTCCTTGTCGGTCGGGTGGCGCTCGACGATCGCGTGCGCCTTGGCCCACGCGAGACCGGCCGCCGAGACCGAGTCGAGGTCGCCGACGAGGTGCGCCGGGGTGAGCCCGGCCGCGAGCGCGTGGTCGAGCCCACCGTCGGCCGCGATGAGGATCGACGACGGTCCGACCGCCGCGACGGCGCGTGCACCGAGGGGCTCGGAGCCGGTGACGATGACGACGTGGTCGTGCATGTGGTTCCTCCGCCGGCATTACCCGGATCAGGTTCTCGGGTCGGCGGCGGCGGCCACCCTCTCAGCCCGCCGTGTCCTGCGAGCTCCCCGTCTGGTGTCGGCGTCGATGCTAGCGGCGCACGCCGATCATGCCGTCGAGCGCGTCCCAGGCGGCGCCCAGGTCGTCGCGGTCCTCGTGCTGGATGCGGGTGAGGCACGACACCGCCACGTAGCCCGCCTCCACCGCGCCGCCGTCGGTGTCGAGCGGGAGCTCGAGCGCCTCGCCCCAGTTCATCTGCACGGAGTACGCGCCCTCGTGACCGGACATCGGCACCAGCGTGGCGCCCGCCATCGAGCGCGGTGGGACCGTGCCGATGGGGCTGTGCCGCCAGCCGAGGATCTCCGCCACGGGGAGGTTGGGCACGTTCAGGTTGACCACCACGGGCCGTTGGGGGAGCGCGGCCAGCAGACCGCCCACGACCACGCCGGCAACCTCGGCGGCCGACTCCCAGCGCTGGTCCTTGATCATGTCGTCCCAGCCCTGGCCCTCGATCCCGAACCCGGTGACCGCCTGGCTCACCGCCACCCCGCTCACGCCGCCGTTGCGGGCCGTGAGGCAGGCCCCGACGGTGCCCGAGTGGTAGACGGCGCGGCCGACGTTGGCGCCCGGGTTGATGCCCGACACGACCAGGTCGAAGGGCGGGCCGAACACCCCGAGGCGGGCGAACATCACGCACAGCCCCGGTGGGCCGTTGACCGCCCAGGCGGTGTCGATGCCGTCGATGGTGGCGTGACGCACCTCGGGCTGGATCAGGTGCAGGGCGCCGAGCGCGGCACCGGCGCCCGAGTACTCCCGGTCGGGGGCCGCCACCACGACCTCGCCGTGGGGCACCATCGCCCGGGCCAGCACGTGCAGGCCGACCGAGTCGATGCCGTCGTCGTTCGTGACGAGGATCCTCATGGCTCCTCACTAGCAGGCTCGGGCGCCGCCTGCCCGCTCGCACGGGTGAACAGTGCGAGACCGACCACCACGAGCACCATGCCGGGGATCTGCACCGGCTGCACGGTCTCGCCCAGGATCAGCCAGGCCCAGAACACGGCGAGGGCGGGCTGGCCCGACTGGATGACCCCGATCGAGGCGACCGGCACGCTGTGCTGCGCGAACACGATCAGACCGTGCGCGGCGATCCCGGTGAGGAGGGTGAGGAGCACCACGGCGATCCACCCCCGCGTGCTCAGGGGCCAGATCTCGTCGCCCGCGAGCACGAGTGCGATCGGGCCCGACGTGAGCAGGCCGATGGGCATCACGCAGGCCATGAACTCCACGACGCCGAGCCCCTGGCGGGCGTGCTTCGAGGTGAGCAGGTAGGCGGTCCAGCTGGTGACGGCCACCACCACGAGCAGGTCGCCGCCCAGCGTCGCCACCCCCTGGTCGGTGCCGCCGGCGATCACGACGACCACGCCGTCGAGCGTGATGCCGCCCCAGCGCAGCGCGCCCCAGTTCGGGTGCTCACCGAACAGCACGGCGCCGGCCGGCAGCAGGAGCAGCGGGGTGAGCGCCCCGATGAACTCGGCGTGGGCGATGCTCGTGCGGGTCACGGCGGTGAAGAAGACGGCGATGTTGAAGCCGAACAGCAGTCCCGACGGCAGCACGCGGAGCCAGGTGGCGGCGGTGGGGAGCTCGATGACGCGGCGCCGGCGCTGCACGCCGAGCACCGCCCACCAGACGACGATCGCGCCGATCATGCGCCACAGCGCCACCACCGAGCCGGGCGTCTCGCCCCACTTGACGATGGTCGAGCTGATCGAGAAGCACAGGGCCGCGCCACCCACGGCGAGGAGCCCGAGGAGGCGCCCTCGGTCGGCGGCGCGCGGAGTCGCTTCGTGCACGCCGGTGGGCATCGGGCAAGGTTGACACATGGGTGAGTTCGACGGCCGGGTCGCATTGGTGACGGGTGGCGGGCGCGGCATCGGTCGTGCGATCTCCGAGCGGCTGGCCGCCGACGGCGCCGCCGTGGCGGTGAACTACCGGCGCGACGCTGACTCGGCCCACGCCACCGTCGACGCGATCGTGGCGGCGGGTGGCGTGGCTCGCCCCTACCTCGCGTCGATCGACGACCCCGCTGCCGACGCGGCGATGGTGGAGCAGATCACCGCCGAGCTCGGCCCCGTCGACCTGCTGGTGTGCAACGCCGGCATCGCGTCCCAGCGCTCGCGGCCCCGGGGCGACATCGTGATGATCTCGTCGGTGGCCACCAGCCACATGGGGCCCAACGGCGCGCCGTACAACATGGGCAAGGCGGCGCTCGAGGCGCTCGCGCGCACGCTGGCGAAGGAGGAGCGACCGTTCGGCATCCACGTCAACGTCGTCGCGCCGGGCCTGGTCGAGACCGACATGGGCGTGCGGCTGGCCCGGGCGCTCACCGGCCAGCGCGACCTCGACGACCTCCGATCGCTCGACGCCGTGTCGCCGTTCGGGCGGGTGTGCCAGCCCGACGACGTCGCAGCCGTGGTGGCCTTCTTGTGCAGCGAGGGCGCGGGCTACGTGACGGGCCAGCGGGTCGAGGTCGACGGTGGGGGCCCCACGCGGTGACACCGGTAGCCTGGACGCCGTGACAGCTTCCCCCCTGGCGGCCGTCAGCGAGCCGATCATCGAGATCACCCCCGAGGCGCTGGCCGAGCTCAAGTCGCTGCGCGACGACGAGGCAGACGGCGAGCTGCTCGGGCTGCGGCTCGAGATCGTGTCGGGTCCGGGCGAGGACTTCCGCTACGACCTCAGCTTCGACGAGTACCTGAAGGCCGGCTTCCACGACGAGGTCCGCACCCACGACGGGCTGAAGGTGATCATCCCGGGCAAGGACGTCGAGCTGCTGCAGGGTGCCACGCTCGACCACACGGCCACGCAGGGGCTCGTCATCCGCAACCCCAACCGGCCGCCCGCTCCGCACGTCGAGGGTCTCGTGCACGACGACGAGATGTCGGCCCAGATCGAAGCGGTGGTGGCGGGCGAGGTGAACCCTGCGCTGGCCGCCCACGGTGGCTTCGTCACCTACGTCGGCCATGACGGCGAGGGGGTCGTCTACATGACGATGGGCGGCGGGTGCCACGGCTGCTCGATGAGCAAGATGACCATGCTCGAGGGCGTGCAGACGATGCTCGTCGAAGCCGTGCCCGGCGTGCAGAAGGTCCGCGACCTCACCGACCACGCGACCGGCGAGAACCCCTACTACCGCTGAGCGGTCACCGCGCCAGCAGCTCGGCCGCGTCGGGCCGGGTGCGCAGGTGGGCCGCGGCGTACGAGCAGACGGGCCGGATCGTGCGACCCTGGGCGCGCACCAGCTCCGCGACGCCGTCGAGCAGGCGCGCCGCGAACCCGTGACCGCGATGGGCGAGGTCGGTCTCGACGTGCGGGATCACGACGACATCGCCCTCGACCCAGTAGTCGGCCCACGAGACCACGTGGCCACCCACCCGCAGCGACCAGCGCTGCCCGTCGTCGACGATCTCGGCCTCTGCGTCGTGCACGGTGCCACTCTACGATCCGGGTCGTGTCGGGGATCGTGAGCTACGGGGTCCACCTGCCGTACTGGCGGCTGCAGCGGTCGGCGATCGGCCAGGCCCTCGGGCAGCCGCCCGGGCGCGGGACCCGCAGCGTCGCCTCCTACGACGAGGACACCACCTCGATGGGCGTCGAGGCGGCGCGCCGGGCACTCGCCGCGGCACCTGCCGGCTACGCGCCGCATGCGCTCTGGTTCGCCACCACCGAGCCCGCCTACCTCGACAAGACGAACGCGACGGCCATCCACGCCGCGCTCGGGCTGCCGTCGTGGAGCGGGGCGTACGACGCGATCGGCGGGGTGCGGTCGGGCATCGGTGCCGCGATGGCTGCCGGATCGGGCACCCAGGTGGCCGTGCTCTCCGATCTGCGCACCGGCTTGCCGGGCGGCGCCGACGAGGCGGCCGGCGGCGATGCGGCGGTGGCGCTGTGCTTCGGCGACACCGACCCGATCGCCGTCACCGTCGGTGGCGCGACGGCCGTGCGCGAGTTCACCGACCGCTGGCGCGCCCCGGGCGAGATCGCCTCGCAGCAGTGGGAGGAGCGCTTCGGCGAGCACGCCTACCTGCCCCTCGCCGAGGAGGCCCTGGCCGCCGCGCTGAAGGGGGCCGACCTCACCGCCGGTGACCTCCACCACGTGATCGTCGCCGGGCTCCACGCCCGGGCCGTCAAGGCGGTGCCGCGAGCGTGCGGCATCGACCCCGGCGTCGTCGCGCCCGATCTCACCGACCTGGTGGGCAACCCCGGCGTGGCGCAGTGGGCCCTGGTGCTGGCCGACGTGCTCGACCGCGCCGAGCCCGGACAGACCATCGCGGTCGTCATCCTGGCCGACGGCGTCAACGTGTGGCTGCTGCGCACCACCGATGCCCTGGTGTCGTTCCGCGATCGCCAGCGCGACACGGTGCGCGCCCAGATCGAGCGCACTCGCGACGACCTCACCTACCAGCAGTTCCTCACGTGGCGCGGGCTGCTCGTGCGCGAGCCGCCTCGCCGTCCCGAGCCCGACCGGCCGGCGGCGCCACCGTCGCTGCGCACCGAGGACTGGAAGTTCGGGCTCGTGGGACGGCGCGACGCCAACGGCTTCGTCACGCTCCCGCCGTCGCGCGTGTCGGTGACCGGTGAGGTCGACGCGCCGGGCGAGCCCGTGCGGATGGCCGACGTGCGCGCCACGATCGCCACCTTCACCGTCGATCGGCTCGCGTACAGCCTGTCGCCGCCCGTGGTGGCGGCGATCATCGACTTCGACGGCGGGGGCCGCTTCCAGTGCGAGCTCACCGACGTCGACCCAGCCACCGTCGCGATCGGCGATCGGGTGGAGATGACGTTCCGCCGCCTGTACACCTCGGGCGGCATCCACGACTACTTCTGGAAGGCGCGGCCGCTGCCGCGCACGTAGGAGGCTTCTGATGGCATCGCACGGCATCCGCGACCGGGTCGCGATCGTGGGGATGGGGTGCACGCCGTTCGGCGAGCACTGGGACCGCTCCACCGACGACCTGCTCATCGACTCGTCGTCGGCCGCGCTCGCGTCGGCCGGCATCACCATCGACGACGTCGACGCGTTCTGGCTCGGCACGATGGGCTCGGGCCTGTCGGGGCTCACGCTCAGCCGGCCGCTGAAGATCGACCACAAGCCGGTCACC
>JALOLG010000243.1 GCA_025456105.1 Ilumatobacteraceae bacterium
CGCGCTGACCGACTGGACCGAGGCCGAGCCCTACGTCGAGCTCGGGCTGGGTCCGGCCGCGCCGGCCGACGCCTACGAGGCGCGATCGATCCTGGCCATCAACCTCGGCATGGCCGCCTTCTTCGCCGGCCGCTGGACCGAAGCCGTCGAGCTGTACGAAGAGGGGCGGGTGAACGCCCAGACGATGGGCAACGTCACCGGCGCGGCGCTGGCCTCGATGAACGCCGCGGAGGTGCTGCTCGACCAGGGCCACCTCGAGCGTGCCGACGCTGCGCTCGGCGAGGTGCGACGGGTCCTCGCCGCCGCTGGCTACGCCGCCGCGCTGTCGTACGCCGAGCTGCTCATGGGTGTGCTCGCGCTGCGACAGGGTGACCTCGAGCGAGCGCGCACGACCCTCGGCGCCTGCCGCCGAGCCTTCCGCGAGGGATCGATGCTCCTGTACGCACTCGAGACCGAGCTCCGCCTGGCCGAGGTCGACGTCTGCGCCGGCGACCTCGCGGCCGCCGAGGCGATCGTCGATCAGGTGCTGGTCGAGGCGCCGGCGCTCTCTCGGCGCGCCGTGGTGGTGGCACGCGCGCAGCGCCTGCTCGGCGCCATCGCGCACGCTCGAGGCGACTCGCAGGCCGGCGTCGAGCATCTACGCGACGCCGCAGACACCTGTCGCTCCGGCTCGCTGCGGTTCGAGCTCGCGGTCACACTCGCTGCGCTCGACGAGGTCGTCGACGACCCGGACGCACGCGCCGATGCCGCCGCCATCTTCGACGAGCTCGGCGTGACCGAGCGCGGGCGCTGCGTCGGCCTGGTCCGGCCGATCAGCGGCTGAGCGTCACCACGACCGTGGTTCCGGCGCCGCCCGGCGCCCCGCTGATCGCCACCTCGCCGTCGTC
Source organism: Ilumatobacteraceae bacterium (assembly GCA_025456105.1). Lineage (GTDB taxonomy): Bacteria > Actinomycetota > Acidimicrobiia > Acidimicrobiales > Ilumatobacteraceae. Next base: position 888 of record JALOLG010000243.1, read on the forward strand.
GTCGTCGCTCGAGAACCGGATGAGCACGACCGCCGGTGTCGGCGCCTGATCATCGACGATGTCGAAGCCGGCGACCGGCAGCTCCTGCCGGAAGAAGCCGGCGACCTCGTCGACGCTCGATGCCACGACGCCGCTGAAGCCGGTCGCGTCGTCGGTCTCGGACGAGAGCTGGAGCTCGAAGCCCGCGGGGAGGGGGAAGCCGGCCGCCGACGACGGGATCTCGCCGCCGCCGATCTGCATCGAGCCCTCGTCGGTCTCGATGTCGAGCCGGGTCGACCCGAGCGGCCCGGTGCTCTGCCCGAGGTCGGACGAGCCGAGCGGGGTCGACTCGTCGATCGTGACGACCGACGGCCGACCCGGCTCGGTGTCCGCGACCGTCGACGAGGAGTCAGCCGTCGCGCCGGGCGCGCTCGTCGGCGCCGCCGCGTCGTCGTCGCCGGAGCTGCACGCCACGGCCAGGACGACGATGAGCGCCGGCAGTGCGCGCCTCACCGGATGATCCTGATGCCACCCAGGAGCACCAGGTCACCCCGCTCGAGCCGCACGTCGTCGGGCGTCTCCTCGTACAACGTGCCGTTGTCGTAGATCACCACGCCGGTCGTCGCGTCCCAGATCGTCATCTGGAAGAAGTCGTACTTCCCGTTGTCGATGCCCTGCACGCGCATGCGGTAGCCGCTCCGGCCGTTCACCCTCCCGGTCCCCTCGCTGATCGCGACCGTCTCGTTGATGACGAGGTAGTCGTACGCCGACGAGGTGAAGACGAACCCGCCGAGCACCGCCAGGTGGGTCGAACCGGTCGGGGTCGAGGCGCCCGATCGGTACCGGGCGTCGTAGCCGAACACGGCGAGGCTGCCGAGCCGAGGCCCGCTGCCCATCGACGAGGCACGATCGCTCCAGTAGGCCCCGGCACCGGCCACTCGGCCCGCACCGGGGTCGAACACGACCACGAACTCGAAGACCTCCTCGGCGACGAAGCCGTGGCTGTCCTCGACCGTGACCGTGACGGTGTAGACCCCCGGTTCCGGGTACCGCACGCTGCCGACCGCCGAACCGGCGCCGGTGAGGGTCGGCTCGCCGAGCGAGCAGCTCGACGATGGCGTCGAGCCTGCTGCGGCCGACGTCGCGACGCAGTCGGCGGTGACCGGCTGGCCGGTCGGGTCGAGGCCCCAGTCGAACGTGATCTCGTAGTCGTCGTTCGGCCCCTCGGGGTCGGTGAAGTCCACCGTCACCGTGGCGTCGGCAGCCTTCAGGACCGGCGTCGCCGGGCCGGTGACGCCGGCGATGACGGGTGGCGACGGCGGGATCGGCGGGGGCTCGGCGACCACGGTCGCCTGGGCGGTCGACGGTCCGGTCGTCGACACGGCGTCCTCGGCGGTGACGGTGACCGTGTACGTCCCCTCGACCGCGAGGATCGGGGCGCCGCTCTCGTACGGCGTCACCTGGCCGCCCGGGGCGACGAGCTCGCCGTCGCACGTGGTCTTGCTGGGATCGGAACAGGTGTAGAGGATGCTGAACATCCCACCCGCCTGCACCGGCCCGGACGGGGTCGTGATCGTGATCACCGGCGACTGGTTGCCGGCGTCGATGAGGACGATCTGCGGATCGAGGACGGTGCCATCGGCGGCGCTCACGACGAAGCTCGTCGCACCGGTGCCGACCACCTGGAACTGGCCGCTCGACGGGACGGGTGCCGAGGGACCGCCGTTGACCGAGTAGGCAGGCCCGGGAGCTCGGAGTCGACCTCGACCGTGACCGGCCCCGTGAACCAGCCCGAGGCCTCGGGGGCCGTGACGATCGTGGTGGCGAGCAGCGGGTTGACGGGCGGCGGCGTCGGCACGCAGGGCGACGCGAAGCCGGCCGCCTTGTTGCTCATGACCCGGACGTTGCCCGCCGTGTCGTAGATCTGCACCAGGTACTCGAGGTTCTGCGTGCAGCCGCTGAGCTGGATGCCGCCGCTCCAGGAGCCGGACCCGGTCGAAACCAGGTCGAACGTGCGCCATCTGGCCGGCAAACCCTCGCTGGCCGACGACAGGTTCTCGACCACCGCCACGACCACGCCGGCCACGTCGGCCGACGGCGAAGCGATCGACACGCCGAGCACCCCGTTGGTGACCGACCCGGTCACCGTGTCGATGGTGGGTGCGACCCAGTCGGTGGATGCGCTGTGCAGGGTCTGCACCGTGAGGTCGTCGTAGAGCACCTGGACGCCGCGGCCGTCGGGCTCCGTGGCGGTGAACCGGCCGGGCTGGGCGACCACGTAGTCGCGCTCACCGAACTCGGTGTCGGCCGAGCTCACCGCGAGCGGGGAGATCGGGAACACGGCGTCGATCGGCTGCAGCTCGGGCTCGCGCTGCGACTCGTTGATGGTCGGGGTCTGGTAGACGGGGTTGATCGTCCCCTCGACGGTGTAGGCGTCGCCCGATCGCAGCAGCGCGCCGTGCAGGCGGAGGTCGGGCACGGAATCGTCGTTCGCGTCCGGACCCGTGGCGTCGACCGTCACGATCGGCTGCAGCGGGAACTCGGCCGGGGCGGCCGAGCGGCCATCGATCGTGAACACGGTGCCACGGTCGCCCTCCTCCCGAGCGAACTCGACGTCGATCGCGACGGTCCCGGTGAGCAGGGCGCCGGAGCCGGCGAGGGCGAGCGGCGGCGGCGCGCCGGGTCGGGTCGGCGGGTCGTCCACGTCGGGGACGCTGAAGGGCAGACCGAACAGGATCGCCTGCTGGGCAGCCTTCTCGTCGTAGACGCTGATCGACCCGGCACCGGCGCGGGCGAGGTAGGCGTTCTTGGCGAGGCGCAGTGCCTCGCCCACCGAGAAGTTGCCGTCGAGCCGCTCGGTGAGCTCGACGAGCAGCGCCTCGGTGAGCTGGATGCTGTCGCTGGAGCCGTAGCCGAAGCCCGACTGTGCGATGTACGCGCTGACGCCGGCGGCGCTCAGCACCTCGGCCCAGTCCTCGGCCAGGTCTGCCGACACGTCCTCGCTGGGCGACAGGCCCGAGTGGCAGCCGAGCGTGAACAGCAGCGCGCCGGTGAAGTCGGTGGTCCCGACGTCGTCGAGGAACAGCGCATCGCTCTGGTCGCCGGTCGCCGAACCGAGCGCCGACTGGGTGCCCTGGT
>JALOLG010000011.1 GCA_025456105.1 Ilumatobacteraceae bacterium
GTCGACCTGTCGTCGGAGCTGCGCGTGGTGCTCTCGAACCAGCTCACCGGCCAGGCCGCCCGACCGCCGCGACCCACCGACGACCTGTACGACGACGCGCTGTCGAACGAGCTCGACGAGATCTGCGCCACGCACGGCTTCGCCCGTCTCAACGAGCTGCTCGACGACGAGCTCTCGGTGCTCCACGACACGCTGCAGGCGTTCGAGCGACGTGTGTCGGCCGACCGCCGCGAGCGATTCGACCGCCTCGACGCGCTCAGCGCCGAGCTGGTCCGCCGCTACCGCGACGGCGAGGCCTCGGTCGACGGCCTCCTCGACGGTCTCTGACGGTCGCCCTGCACGACGACGACCACACTCTGCAGGGTCGGTACCCTGAGCCGCCCGTGGAGCGCGTCGCCGTGATCTCCTTGCACACGTCGCCGCTGCTGCAGCCCGGTTCGGGCGACAGCGGAGGCATGAACGTGTACGTGCGCGAGCTCGTGTCCTCGCTCGCCCAGGCCGGGGTCGAGTGCACCACCTACACCCGTGCGCACCGCGAGGGCCTCCCACCCGAGGTGGTGGTGGAGCCGGGGCACCGCGTCGTGCACGTCGAGGCCGGCCCGCACCACCTGCCCAAGGAGGCGCTGCCCGACGTGGTCGACGAGTTCGGCGCGGTCGTGCTCGACCACCTCGAGGCGCGCGGCGGCGTCGACGTCGTGCACGCCAACTACTGGTTGAGCGGCGTGGTGGGTCACCGCCTCAAGCACGCGCTCGACGTGCCGCTCGTCGCGACGTTCCACACGCTCGCCCGGGTGAAGGCCGAGGGCGGCGATCCGGAGCCGTGGTGGCGCGAGCGGGCCGAGACCGAGCTCATCCGGTGCGCCGACGCGATCTGCGTGAGCTGCAGCGCGGAGGAGGAGCAGTTCCGCCGGCTCTACGGCGAACCGGGTGGCCGCCTCGAGATCGTGTCACCCGGCGTGGAGCACGCGTTCTTCGCGCCCGGGGCCCGTGCCGGCGCACGGGCCGCGCTCGGGCTCGATCCCGAGCGACCGGTGGTGCTGTTCGTCGGTCGCATCCAGCCGCTCAAGGGTCCCGATGTCGCCATCCGGGCGCTCGCCGCGCTCGGACGCCCCGACGCGCAGCTGCTCCTCGTGGGTGGGGCGAGCGGTGCCGACGGCGACCGCGAGTCGCAGGCGGCGGTCGAGCTCGTCGACGAGCTCGGGCTGGCCGACCGGGTGGCCTTCGTGCCGCCCCAGCCGCACCACATCCTGTCCACCTACTACCGGGCCGCCGACGTGGTGGTGGTGCCGAGCCGCAGCGAGAGCTTCGGTCTGGTGGCGCTCGAGGCCGCGGCCTGCGGGGTGCCGGTCGTCGCGAGCGCGGTCGGCGGGCTCCGATCGCTGGTCGACCACGGGGTGACCGGCTTCCTCGTCGACGACCGCTCGCCCGAGCGGTTCGCCGAGGCGCTCCGCGCCGTGCTCGACGATCCGGTCCGCGCCGCCGCGATGGGCGCCGCCGGCACCCGGATGGCGGCGGGGTACACGTGGGGGTTCGCGGCCGCACGCCTGCGCCGGCTCTACGCCGACCTGTCGGCGCACCGACTGGTGACGTGCTCGTGAGCGAGGTGGTCGACCCGGGTGGCCTCGCCACGCTGGCACGACAGATCGACGAGTGGCTCGCCTCGATCATGGCCACCGCCGACCACGTGGTGGCGATCGACCGCGGCACCAGCGACGGCACCTCGGCCGGCGACCCGCGGTGGTACGTGCGGATGCGCGGCGAGGAGAAGGAGTTCACCACCGTGTGGCTCACCCTCGGCCAGCGCACGCTGCGGTACGAGACCTACGTGATGCCGGCGCCCGAGGAGCAGTCCGAGCTGCTGTACGAGCAGCTGCTGCGGCGCAACGAGCGGCTCGTGGGTGCGCACTTCTCCATCGGTGCCGAGGATGCGGTGTTCCTCCGCGGCGACCTCCCCCTCGTGGCGCTGTCGGAGGCCGAGCTCGACCGTGTGATCGGCACGCTGTACGCCACGGTCGAGCAGACCTTCCGCACCCTGCTGCGGATCGGCTTCGCCAGCCGCTTCGGCTGACGGATTCCGCTCAGCCGCTGCTCGCGCACCCCTGGTGCGGTCCGGGCGGTGCGATCGGGGAAGTCGGAAGCTCTGGCGTCCGCCCGGACGGCGCACTCCTACGATGGCGCCGTGACGTTCGAGCTGGTCATCGTCGGCGGTGGGAACATGGGCGCCGCGCTCCTCACGGGTCTCCTGGCCGGTGGCCTGGCGCCCGGGTCGGTCGCGGTGGTCGAGGTCGATCGCGCCCGCGCCGACGGGCTGGTGGAGCGCTTCCCGGGCGTGAGCGTGTCGGCGACGGTGCCCGAGTGCGCAGCGGCGGTGCTGGCGGTCAAGCCGCCCGACATCGCGGCGGTGGCGGTCGAGGCGGCCCGAGCCGGCGCGCAGCGGCTGCTGTCGATCGCCGCCGGCATCTCCACCGGTGCGATCGAGGCCGCGCTCGGCGCCGCCGACCAGTCGTCCACGCCGATCGCCGTGCTCCGGGCGATGCCCAACACGCCGGCGCTCGTCGGCCACGGCGTCACGGCCGTGTGCGGTGGCGAGCACGCCACCGACGACGACATGGCGTGGGCGACCGAGGTGCTCGGTGCGGTCGGCACCGTCGTGCGGCTCCCCGAGTCGTCGTTCGACGCGGTGACCGGGCTCACCGGATCGGGTCCCGCGTACCTGTTCCTGGTGGCCGAGGCGCTCGCAGATGCCGGGGTGCTGGTCGGCCTGGCTCGCCCCGTGGCGGAGTCGATGGTGGCCGACCTGTTCGTCGGCGCCGCGGCGCTGCTCCGCGAGCAGGGCGATCCTCGGGCGCTGCGGTCGATGGTGACGTCGCCGGGCGGCACCACCGCCGCCGCGGTGCAGGTGCTCGAGTCGGCGGCCGTGCGTGCCGCGTTCGTCGATGCGGTGGTGGCGTCGGCGCGCCGCAGCCGCGAGCTCGCCGGCGGCTGAGGTCGTGCGAGCAGGTCGCAGAAATATTCCCGACGTGACACTTTTCTCACGGCGGCCGGACGCGTAGAGTGACCGCCGAAGAGACGCACTGACGGCAACGTCGGAGCGCCGACAGGGCCGGTGCCATCGGGGGGTTGGCACCGGCCCTGATCGCGTCCGGGCTCGGTTCGCCCGACGGCGCACCCCGGTAGCGTCCCGGCCGATGCCCGCCCGCTACGACACGATCTCGTTCCTCACCGACTACGGCACGCGCGACGAGTTCGTCGGGGTCGTGCGGTCGGTCATCCGCGACATCGCGCCGCACGTGACCGTCGTCGACCTCACCCACGAGGTGCCGGCCTTCGACGTCCGGGCGGGGGCGCTCACGCTCGCCCGCTGCGTCTCGTACCTGCCCGAGGGCGTGGTGCTCGCCGTCGTCGACCCGGGCGTCGCCACCGACCGCCGGGCCGTGGCCGTCGAGGTGGGTGAGGGAGCGGGTGTGTTCGTGGGTCCCGACAACGGGCTGCTGGCGCCCGCGGTGGCGCTGGCGGGGGGCGCCACCCGCGCGGTCGAGCTCACCTCGCGCGAGCACCGGCTCGACGCGCCGGGCGGCACGTTCGCCGGGCGCGACGTGTTCGCCCCTGCGGCGGCGCACCTCTGCAACGGCGTCGATCTGGCCGAGCTCGGTCCGGCCGTCGATCCGCACCTCCTCGTGCCCGCCACGATCCCGCTCCCGCGCGACGAGGACGGCGCAGTGGTGGCCGAGGTGCTGTGGGTCGACCGGTTCGGCAACTGCCAGCTCAACGTCGGGCCCGACGACCTGCCCGACTGGGGCGCCACGGTGCGGCTCCGGCTGGGCAGCCCGTCCGACCCGGGCGGCGTGCGAGTGCGGTCGGCCACGCGGGCGACGAGCTTCGCCGGGATCGGCGGCGGGATCGGGCTCGTGCTCGACTCGTACGGGATGCTCGCCGTGTGCCTCGACCGCCGATCGGCTGCCGACGAGCTCGGCCTCGACGTCGGCGACCTCGTCGTGCTCGGGCCGTCCGACGACCCGTCCGGGACCGGTACGACGACGGCGGTCACGCTCGGCCCCACGCGCTGAGGCGGTACCCTGCCGTCGTGCGTCCCGCCACCACGCTCACACTCGGGCTGCTGCTGGCCGCGATCCTCATCGCCGGGCTCGTGTCGCTGGCGCGCATCTGAGGCCGCCCGCCCGACGCGGGTACGCTGTCCGACCCGTGGGGGATCCGAAGGTCGAGCCGGTCAACGTCGCGCGGATGATCGAGCCGCACCCGGCCGAGAAGGTCGCGATCATCAGCCGCAACCGCCCCACCACCTACGGCGAGCTGCGCGACCAGGTGGCGCACCTCCGCGGCGGGCTCGCGAGCCTCGGTGTCGGCCCCGGCGACCGGGTGGCGATGCTGTGCGCCAACAACCGCTACTTCGTCATCTCGTACCTCGCCATCACCGGATTGGGTGCGATCGCCGTCCCGCTCAACCCGGTCAGCCCGGGCCCCGAGCTCACGGTCGAGCTCGGCGTTGTCGAGCCGGTCGCGGCCATCGTCGGCCCGGCCGCTCGCGGCCAGTGGGCCGACGTCGATCTCGCCGCGGTGCCGTCGCTCGCCCACGTGGTGGTGGCCGAGGGTGCGGTGGCCGAGGGTGAGCTGGCGCTCGCCGACCTGCTCGCCGCCGATCCGGCACCGATCGTCGACGTCGACCCCGACACCACCGCCGTGATGATGTTCACGAGCGGCACGGCGGGGTCGCCGCGCGCGGCGATGCTGAGCCACGGCAACCTGCTCGGCAACATCCACCAGAGCCTCTCGAGCCGCACGCACACCGAGTCCGACGACGTCGTGTACGGCGTGCTGCCGCTGTTCCACATCTTCGGGCTCAACGTGGTGCTCGGGGTGTCGTTCACGATGGGTGCCACGGTCCTGCTCGTGCAGCGCTTCGACCCCACGACGGCGGCCGAGTCGGTCGTGTCCCGAGGCATCACGGTGCTCCCCGGGGCACCCGCCATGTGGGTGGCGTTCGCGCACTTCGACGAGCTGCCGGCCGACACGTTCCGAACCGTCCGGATCGCGCTCTCCGGCGCCTCGAAGCTGCCCGTGTCGGTGGCCGAGAAGGTCGAGCAGCGGTTCGGCGTCCGCATCGCCGAGGGGTACGGGCTCACCGAGGCGGCTCCGGTCGTCACGTCGTCGTCGGGAGGACCCGAGCGGCGCTACGGCTCGGTGGGCAAGGCGCTCCCCGGGGTCGAGGTGCGCATCGTCGGCGACTCGGGCGCGGATGCGCTGGTGGGCGACGTGGGCGAGATCTGGGTGCGGGGCGAGAACGTGTTCCAGGGCTACTGGCGCGAGCCCGAGGCGACGGCCCGGGTGCTCGACGACCAGGGATGGCTGCACACCGGCGACCTCGGCACCGTCGACGACGACGGCTGGCTGTACCTCGTCGACCGCGCCAAGGACCTCATCATCGTGTCGGGCTTCAACGTGTTCCCGGCCGAGGTGGAAGAGGTGCTCGCCGCGCATCCGGCGGTGGCCGAGGTGGGGGTGGTGGGCGTGCCGCACCCGCACACCGGCGAGGCGGTCAAGGCGTACGTGGTGGTCGCCGAGGGCGCGCAGGTCGACGAGGACGCGCTGATCGACCACTGCTGCGCCTACCTCGCGCGCTACAAGGCGCCGAGCAAGGTGGTGTTCGTCGACCAGCTGCCGCGCAACACCAGCGGCAAGCTCTTGCGCCGCGATCTCGCCGCCTTCGTCGACGTCTGACACCGGTCCCGGGCGCCGTCAAGCCGGAGGACGTGACGTGTGACCGCACGGTCGAGCCGGGCACGCTTTGTGAAATCGTGCACGAGCGGCCTAGCGTGGCGGTCCGATGGCCGGTCAGCGCACCCGTCGACGGATCCCGGAAGCCACCGTGGCGCGCCTGCCCGAGTACCTCAAGATCCTCGCCGACCAGGCCGAGGCGGGGGTCGACCGGATCTCGTCCGACGGCCTGGCCGAGCTGGCCGGCGTCAACGCCGCCAAGGTCCGCAAGGACCTCTCGTACCTCGGCAGCTACGGGACCCGCGGGGTGGGGTACGAGGTCGCCTACCTCGTGTACCAGATCCGTCGTGAGCTCGGGCTCGACCACGACTGGCCGGTGGTGATCGTGGGCGCCGGCAACCTCGGCCAGGCCCTCGCCGGCTATGGCGGGTTCGGCGAGCGCGGGTTCCCGGTGGGCGGCATCGTCGACCTCGACCCGGCCAAGATCGACACCGTCGTCGGCGGCCAGCGCGTGCGCCACCTCGACGACCTGCCGGCGATCGTGCAGTCGCGCCAGGTCGCGATCGGCGTGATCGCCACCCCGTCGGCCAGCGCCCAGTCGGCGGCCGACCACCTCGTGCGGGCCGGCGTCACGAGCATCCTCAACTTCGCCCCGGTCGTGCTCGCCGTCCCGCCGGGGGTGACCGTGCGCAAGGTCGACCTCGCCGTCGAGCTGCAGATCCTGAGCTACCACGAGCAGCGGCGCGCCACGAACGGGTTGCGCGCCGTTCCGGCCGACGGTGCCCGCGGGGCGACGGCGTAGGCTGGTCGGCACATGTCCCTCCTCGTCGTCGGTGTCAACCATCGCAGCGGCTCGGTCGCGCTGCTCGAGCGCCTCGCGATCGCGCCCGCCGACCTGGGCAAGGCCGTCGCCTCGCTGGCTCGTCGCGACAGCGTGCGCGAGGTCGCGGTCATCAGCACCTGCAACCGCACCGAGGTGTACGCCGTCACCGAGCGGTTCCACGGCGCCTACGCCGACATCCGCGAGTTCCTCTGCGAGCTGGGGTCGTTCCACGCCGACGAGCTGCACCCGCACCTGTTCTCCCAGCACGACGAGGCCGCGATCGCGCACCTCTTCGAGGTGGCCGCCGGTCTCGATTCGATCGTGGTGGGTGAGCACGAGATCCTCGGTCAGGTGCGCGACGCGTGGGAGGTCGCCCAGACCGAGGGCGGGGCCCGCACCACGCTCAACCTCGTCTTCCGACATGCCCTCGCCGTCGGCAAGCGCGTGCGCTCCGAGACCGCCATCGGTCGCGGCACCACCTCGGTCAGCCACGCCGCGGTCGAGATGGCCACCGATGCGCTCGGTGGGGTCGTCGGTCGCGAGGTGCTCGTCGTGGGTGCCGGTCAGATGGGCGACGGCATCGCCATGGCGCTGCACCGCGCGGGCGTCGCGTCGATCACGGTCGCGAACCGCTCGCCCGAGCGTGGCGCCGAGCTGGCCGCTCGCGTCGCCGGACGCGCCATCGGCTTCGACGGCTTGGCGGCGGCGATCGCCACCGCCGACGTCGTGCTCACCTGCACGGGTGCCGGCACGCCGCTGCTCGGTGTCGACGACGTCGTCGACCGGGCCGGGAGGCCGCTGCTCGTCGTCGACATCGCCGTGCCACGCGACGTCGATCACGCGGTGGGGTCGCTGCCCGACGTCACCCTGCTCGACCTCGACGACCTGCGGGCGTGGGCGCAGCGCGGCGAGGCGCAGCGGATGGCCGAGGCCGAGCTCGTGCGCGCGATGGTGCGCGAGGAGATCGACCGGTTCGAGGCCGAAGCGACCGCGCTCCAGGCGGCTCCGCTCGTCGCCGCGCTGCGCGCCCGCGCCGAGGAGATCCGCGTGGCCGAGCTGGCTCGGCTCGAGCGACGGCTCGGCCGCCTCGACGACGCGCAGCGAGCCGCGGTGGAGGCGCTCACGCGCGGCATCGTGCAGAAGCTGCTCCACGGCCCGTCGGTGCTCCTGCGCGAGCAGGCGGGCACCCCCCAGGGTGAGCGCAACGCCGCTGCGGTCGCCGACCTGTTCGACCTGCACTGAGCGCGATGCGACTGCGGCTGGCCACCCGCGGCAGCGCCCAGGCGATGGCCCAGTCGGGCTCGGTGGCCGAGGCGCTCCGAGCGGTCGGCCACGAGGTCGAGCTGGTGCCGGTGGAGACCACGGGCGATCGGCGCACCGACGTGCCGCTGCACGCGATCGGTGGGCAGGGCGTGTTCGTGAAGGAGGTGCAGCACGCGGTCCTCGACGGTCGCGCCGACCTCGCGGTGCACTCGGCCAAGGACCTGCCGTCGGCGCCCCAGGACGGTCTCGTGATCGCTGCCTTCGCAGAGCGGCGCTCCCCGGCCGACGCGCTGGTGGGGCGCACCCTCGCCGATCTCGCCGAGGGCGCGACGGTGGCCACCGGGTCGGTGCGTCGGCGGGCCCAGCTCGCGGCACGCCGTCCCGACCTGGGGTTCGTCGAGCTGCGGGGCAACATCGCGACGCGGCTCGAACGGGTGCCCGACGGCGGTGCGATCGTGATGGCCGTCGCCGCACTCGAGATCCTCGGCCTCACCGACCGCATCGCCGAGGTGCTCGACCCGGCCGAGCACGTGCCGGCCATCGGGCAGGGCTGCGTCGCGGTCGAGTGCCGGACCGGTGACGTCGAGTCGATCTCGGCCCTGGCCGCGATCGATCACCCGCCCACGCGTGCGGCGGTCGAGGTGGAGCGCTCGTTCCTCGCCGCGATCGGCTCGGGGTGCACGATGCCCGTCGGGGCGCTCGTGCGCGACGGCGTCCTCCACACGTTCCTCGCGGCGGCCGGCACCACCTGGCGCGAGCCGGTCGTCCTCGGGTCCGACCACGACCGCAACCGCGAGATGGCGGCCCACGTGGCGGTGCGGGCGCTGCACGCCGTCGACCACCGATGAGCGGCCGACTCGTCGGTCGGCGCATCGTCACCACACGCGACGCCGTCGGTGAGCTCGAGCGTCGCCTCGAGGCCGAGGGCGCGGTCGCCCTCCACCTGCCCCTCATCGAGGTGGTCCCGCCCGACGACGGCGGGGCGGCCCTGCGTGCCGCTCTCGACCTGCTCGTGCCGGGCGACTGGGTCGTGGTCACCTCGCGTCACGGTGCGGAGCTGGTGGGCCCGGCGATCGTCGGCCGGGGGCTCCGCACCGCTGCGGTGGGCACGACCACCGCCGCGCGGCTCGCCGCCACCTCCGGGCAGCCGGTCGACGTCGTCCCCGAGGTGCAGCGGGCGGAGGCGCTCGCCGCGGCGCTGCCCGCCGGTGCCACCCGGGTGCTCGTGGCGCAGGCCGACATCGCCGATCCCGGGCTCGTCGAGGCGCTCCGTCGCCGGGGTGCGGTGGTCGAGGAGGTCACGGCCTACCGCACGGTCGCCCGGCGACCCGATCCGGCGCAGCGATCGCTCGTGGCCGACGCCGATGCCGTGCTGCTCGCGAGCGGATCGGCGGCGCGCGCGTGGCCGGCCGAGCTCCCCCTCCCGCCGGTCGTGGTGGTGATCGGACCGAGCACGGCCGCGGCGGCCGCAGCGGCAGGCGTCCCCGTGCACGCCGTCGCCGCCGAGCACTCGGTGGCGGGGCTCGTGGAGGCGGTCGTGGCCGCGCTCGGGCCCGCCACGTAGGCTGACCGGCGGCCGGTCGGCCCCTCCCATGCACCTCACGGCTCGCTCACAGCACCGACGTCGGCGGACCGTCGGCGGCGCGGTGGCGCTCCTCTCGGTGGTCGCGGCTGCACTGGTGGCCGTGCCGGCCCGTCCATCGGCCGCCCAGACGTCCGGTCTGCTCGACACCGCGGTCGGTGCCGGCACGCGACCGTCGCTGTCCGGCGACGGCCGCTGGCTGGTGGCCGAGCGGATCGACGAGGGTGGCCGACGCACCGCAGTCCGCCGCGACAACGACACCGGCGCCACGGTCGAGCTCACCCCCGTGCCGACCGGCGCACGTGCGGGCGACACGGTCCACCCTGTGATCAGCCGCGACGGCTGCGTGGTGATCGTGCAGACCCAGCTCGCGTTCGACGTGTTCCGCGACGACGACAGCGGTGATCGGTGGGACGTGTACCGACTCGTCGTCCCCGAGTGCGGTGGCCAGCCGGGGGCGTGGGAGCTGGTGTCGGTCGACGCGTCGACGGGCACGGCCCGTGACGACGTCGACGTCACCGACCCGGCCACCACCTCGGGCAGCGGGACGATCGTCGCGTACTCGCACCCGCTCGACATCGCGCCCGCCGGGGTCACGACCGTGACGGTGGTCGACCTGACGGTGCCGCTCGGCGCGGCCGGCCGCGAGCAGCAGGTCGCCGGGCTGCCGCTGGAGGCGCCCACCACCGTCTACCGCTACCGCGGCGTCCGCGAGCCGGTGCTCTCGGCGAACGGCCGTCACCTCGCGTTCACCGCCGACGTGACCGCCTCCGACGTGCTGCCCGGGTGGGCGGTCGGTCCTCGGCCGGGTGACTTCGCCACGCCGCAGGTGTACGTGTGGGACCGAGGCGCCGGTGACACGTCGCGTGCCGTGCAGCTGGTCTCGGGGGTGGGTGGTGAGCCGTCGTCCGGGGGCGGGTGGTCCCCGTCGATCTCGGAGTCGGGGCGGCGGGTGGCCTTCGTGTCGCCCGACCAGTCGCTCGTCGAGGCCTCGTACCCGGCGTGCACGCCCACGTGCCCGACGCAGGTGCTCCTCTTCGACCGCGACGTCGACGACGACGGCCAGTTCGACGAGCCCACGCGCCAGCCGCAGCACACCCTGGTGTCGGGGCGCCCCGATCCGCGGGTGCGGACGCGGGTGGCAGGCGAGCGATCCTCGTGGTCGCCGGTCGTGAACGTCGACGGCAGCCAGGTGGTCTTCGTCACCGATGCGACCACGCTCGTCACCGAGCGGGTGCCCGGCGGTGGCGCACCCGACGACGGCGACGTCCTCGTCGCCGAGGTCGGCCTCGATCGCATCGAGCGGCTCACGGCGGGGTCCACACCGGCGCTGCCGGCCGTGCACGCGAACCCGGCGGTGTCAGACACCGGTCGCGTCGTGGCCCTCGACAGCGGGGTCGGTGGCGTGCTCGGCACCGACCCCGGTCGCCAGCTGCTCACGGTCACGCGGGCACCCCGGCTGTCGATGGTGGACGCCGACTTCGGCACGGTGCTGGTGGGGTGGCTGAGCGCCGAGATCTACGTGGCGGTCGTCAACGAGGGCCCGGGTGCGTTCGTCCCGTCTCGGATCACGAGCTCGTCCCCCAACATCAGGGTCACCGGTGGCGGGACGTGCACCCCGGGCGCGGTCGTCCCGGCCGGCGGCACGTGCCGCGTGTACCTCACCCTCAACGCGACGGCGCCGCAGCTGTTCCGCGGCGAGATCGTCGTCGCCGAGTCGGGGTTCGGCGCCATCACCGTCCGGGGCGAGGCGCGTGGCGTCGGTGGGGAGCCGGTGCTCCAGGCCGACCCCTCGGGCATCGACCTCGACCTCGCCGTGGTGGGCGATGCCCCCACGGTGCGGGCCCTCGACATCACCAACGTGTCGTTCGGTCCCACCAACGTCGCCGAGCTGCGGGTGGTGGGGGCCGATGCGGCCGACTTCACGGTGTCCGCCCAGAGCTGCACCAACCGCGCCCTCAACCCGGCTGCCCGCTGCGCCGTCGAGATCTCGTTCGCGCCCTCCCGAGCTGGCCGTCGCCACGCCGTGCTCCAGGCCGTCACCGCCACGGGCTCGTACACCGCGGCCGTGCTCAGCGGGGTCGGGCAGTACCGCGCCTCGATCGGGCTCGACGCGACCGTGATCACCGCCGGTCGGTCCGTGGGCGTGGGGGGCGAGGGGTTCCCGGCGCGCACGGCGGTGGTGCTCCGCCTGGCCGACTCGCCGACGGTGCTGGCGATCGCCGAGACCAACGAGGCCGGCCGGTTCCTCGCCGAGGTGGCGCTGCCGTCGACCGCGCGCGCCGGGCGACACGAGCTGATGGCGATCGTGCCCGACCGTCTCACGGTGAGCACGCCGCTGCTCGTGCGCGGGGCGAGCACGGTGACGCCCGGGATGCCCGGCTACGGCCTGGGCTGAACCATCCGAGTGCGAACGTCTTTCGGAGTGTCAGCGGACGGGCGTTCGCGCCGCTGACACTCGAACGGACGGTGGCACTCGGGTTCAGTCCACCGGCAGGCGCACGCCGCCGAGCAGCACCGCCACCTCGCAGCCGGCGGCGGTGGGGAGCCCGGCCCCGTCGCACCGTGCCTGGAACACGAGGCTGTCGCCGGGCTCGAGCGGGAGCGGGGTGAGCCGCGGCTGGAACTCGTTGGCGGCCACCGCGGCCAGGTCCCAC
>JALOLG010000244.1 GCA_025456105.1 Ilumatobacteraceae bacterium
CGACGGATGTCGTCGTGCGACACCGCCCGCCAGCGGGCGAGCTGCTCGTCGACGTCACGCACCCGCCCGGTGGTGACCAGCTGGCCACCGAGCCTCGACATGCGGGCGCCGGTCTCCTCCATGCCCAGCTCGTAGGAGCCGGTGAGGTAGCCGATCGCGATGTCGAGCTCGTCGTCGGTGATGCCGTCGGCGACCAGCAGCGCCATCTGCTCGTCGACGATCGAGCGCACCTCGGCGAGGTGCTCGGGCAGCGTGCCCGCGTACACCGACCACATCCCGCAGTCCGCATAGCTCGCCGTCCCGGAGTGCACGCTGTACGCGAGCCCGCGTCGCTCGCGGATCTCGTCGAACAGCCGGCTCGACAGCCCGCCGCCCAGCACGTGGTTGACGACGTCGAGGGCCTCGCGGTCGTCGTCGAGCCGGGCGAGCCCACGACCGCCGAGCACGAGGTGCACCTGCTCGGTGTCGTCATCGATCGTCGCGTCCCCGAGCGAGTCGCCCGGTTCGGCGCGCACCACCGGGCCGGTCCCGACGGGCATCGCTCCGAACGCCCGCTCGACCACCCGCAGCACCTCGTCGGGATCGACCGCGCCCGCCACGGCCACCACGGTGGCACCCGAGCGGTAGTGGCTGGCGTGGAACTCCTGCACCTGATCGACCGTGATGCGTGCGACGGTGTCGGCCTCGCCCGCAGTGTCGCGCCCGAGCGGGTGGTCGCCGAACACCTGGCGGGTGAACCGGCGGTGCAGCACGTCGTCGGGAACGTCGTCGTCCATGGCGAGCTCCTCCAGGATCACCTGGCGCTCGCTCTCGAGCTCGTCGGGCCGCAGCGCCGGCGACGTCACGACGTCACCGAGCAGCTCGATGGCCCCGAGCGCGTGGCGCGCCGGCACCCGGCAGTAGAACGAGGTGTACTCCTTGGAGGTGAACGCGTTGATGTCGCCGCCCACGCGATCGACCGCGCGAGAGATGTCCGTGGCCGACCGCCGGTCGGTGCCCTTGAAGAGCAGGTGCTCGAGGAAGTGGCTCACTCCGGCCAGGTGATCGGGCTCGTCGCGGGCGCCGACGCCGACCCAGACGCCCACGGCGACCGATCGGGTGGACGGCATCGGGTCGACGGCGACCGTGAGCCCCGAGTCGAGTCGCACCAGTCGCTCGCCGGCGGTGCGCTCGCCCGTCACGGTCGCTCCATCACGAGGGTGTAGGTGCCGGCGCGGCCCCATCGCCCGAGCAGCCATGCGACGACGACGGCGAGCGGTGCGGTGATCGGCAGGGTGACGAGCCCGATCACCACCTCGATGCGACCGCGTCGGTCGAACGAGGCGAGCGGCTGCTTGCGCTTGAGGCGGTGGTACAGCGCGTTGTGGCGACGGCCGAACCGGTTGAGCACCGTCTGCAGCAACCCGTACGGGTCGTACTCGATCGAGAACCGGTGCGTGCGCACGTGACGGAGCCCGAGCGCCTCGAACCGTCGACGCAGCACGTCGGCCGGCGGGAACACGAGGTGGCGGGGCAGATCGAGGTGGAACCAGCTGCCGCGACCCCAGCGGGCCTCGGCGCTGCCTGCGTCGGGCAGAGCCAGCACGAGCCGCCCACCAGGGGCCACCCGGTCCGCCACGGCGGCGGCGAGCTGGGCCGGGTCGGCGGCGTGCTCGACCACGTGCCACAGGGTCACCACGTCGAACTCGTCGCCCTCGGGCAGGTCGTCGAGCCCGGCGACGGTGGCGAGTCCGAGAGCGGCCGCCGAGGTCCGCCCGACCGTCGACGGCTCCACGCCAGCCGTCACACGCGCACCCGCGGCCGCGGCGGCATGCAGGAACTTGCCGTCGCCGCTCCCCACGTCGAGCACACGACGCCCGGCGACCGAGCCTGCGAGGGCCAGCCGACGGCGGAGGAACCAGTCCTCGAGGCCCTTGGTGGCACCGGCCCGCTCACCGTAGAAGTCGTGCGGGTAGGACGCCGCGATCACGTCGGGCGACGGGATCGGATCGACGAACAGCGTCTCGCAGCCACGGCACGCGGCGAGGGGGAAGTCGCGCAGGGGGTCACCGCTGCGCCAGCGATCGCTGACGTCGACGACGGCATCACCGCCGCACATCGGGCAGCACCCGGCGCGGGTGCCGTCGTCGACGTCCACGGGCGCGATCAGCGGTGACGACGACGGCGACCGCCACGGTCGCCGCCCCGGTCACCCCGGTCACCGCTGCGGTCGCCGGTGCGGCCATCGCCGGCCGGCCCGAGGTCGCCCAGCTCGCTGCGCAGCTCGTCGTCGAACGCCGCCTCGAAGCTGAGCTCCTCACCGGCGTCAGCGACCGCGACGGCGCTGCTCTCGGCTGCCGGCGCACGCTCGGCGCCCTCGGCCGCCTCGGGCACGTCGCCCGCCGGTACCAGGCTCACCTTGCCACGGTCGTCGATCTCCTCGACGCGGACCTCGATCTCGTCGCCGAGCGCGAGGACGTCCTCCACCGAGTTGATCCGCTTGCCGCGACCCAGCTTGGAGATGTGCACCAGGCCGTCACGGCCCGGGAGGATGTTGACGAACGCACCGAACTTCGTGATGTTCACGACTCGGCCGTTGTAGACCTTGCCGATCTCGGCCTTCGGCGGGTCGACGATGGCCAG
The DNA here is from genome assembly GCA_025456105.1 of Ilumatobacteraceae bacterium. Lineage (GTDB taxonomy): Bacteria > Actinomycetota > Acidimicrobiia > Acidimicrobiales > Ilumatobacteraceae. The sequence goes on from JALOLG010000244.1 coordinate 2,623, forward strand.
GATCTGCGCCTTGGCCTCCTCCATCCGCCAGGCCTCGACGGCGCCGATCGTGACGATGCCCTGAGCGCCGTCGTCGTCGACGCTGATGTCGGCGCCCGTCTCGGACTGGATCGTGTTGATGACCTTGCCCTTGGGCCCGATCACCTCGCCGACCTTGTCGAGCGGGATGAAGATCGTGCTGATCTTCGGTGCGCTGGCGGCCACCTCGCTGCGCGGCGCGCTGATGGCCGCGTTCATCACCTCGAGGATCTCGAGCCGGGCCGTGCGCGCCTGCTGCAGTGCGGCGGCGAGCACGTCGGCGGGGATGCCGTCGATCTTCGTGTCGAGCTGCAGGGCGGTGATGGCGTCGGCGGTGCCGGCCACCTTGAAGTCCATGTCGCCCATCGCGTCCTCGGCGCCGAGGATGTCGGTGAGGGTGACGTAGCGGCCGTCCTCGCTGATGAGCCCCATCGCGATGCCCGACACGGGCGCCTTGATGGGCACGCCGGCGTCCATGAGCGACAGGCTCGCGGCGCAGACCGACCCCATCGAGGTGGAGCCGTTCGACGACATCACCTCCGAGACCAGGCGGAGCGTGTAGGCGAACTCCTCCTGGCTCGGCACGACCGGGAAGATCGCCCGGCCGGCGAGCGCGCCGTGGCCGATCTCGCGGCGCTTCGGCGAGCCGACGCGACCGGTCTCACCGTTGGCCCACGGCGGCATGTTGTAGTGGTGGAGGAACCGCTTGGTGGTCTCCGGGTTGAGCGTGTCGACCAGCTGGTTCATGCGCGGCATGGCCAGGGTGCACACGTCGAGCACCTGCGTCTCGCCGCGCTGGAACAGGCCCGTGCCGTGCGCGGTGGGCAGCAGGCCCACCTCGGCCGACACCGGGCGCAGGTCGGCGACGCCACGGCCGTCGATGCGAACACCCTCGTCGAGGATGCGGCGACGCACCAGCTTCTTGGTGAGCGAGCGGACGGCCTCTTTGATCTCCCGCTCGCGGCCGGCGAACTCGCCCGGCGCGTCGGCGGTGCCGGCCAGCTCGGCGATGGTGGCAGCGACGACGGCGTCGGTGGCCTCGTTGCGCTCGGCCTTCGCGGCGATGCGGATGGCGGGCTGCAGCTGGTCGGTGGCGACCCGGGTGACGGCCTCCATCACGTCGTCGCCGTAGTCGGCCGCCACGGTGAAGGGCATCTGCTCGATCGGGCCGCGCGTGGCGATGACGCTCGCCACGAGCTGGCGCTGCAGGGCGATCGACTCCTTGATGTAGCGCTTCGACACCTCGAGGCCGTCGGCGAGGACCGCCTCGTCGACCTTCTTGGCGCCTGCCTCGTAGTACTCGAAGCTCTTCTCGGTGCCGCCGGCCTCGACCATCATGATCGCGACGTCGCCGTCG
>JALOLG010000245.1 GCA_025456105.1 Ilumatobacteraceae bacterium
GCGGTCGCCGACGATCTGCTCGACGTGAGCGCGGAGACCTTCGCCGGTTCGCCGGTGGGGCAGGTGGTGCTCCAGCACCTCAACGGCGTGTCCGAGGGGGACCGCTTCGGTCAGCTGCGCGTCGCCGCGCGGCGCGACGAGCGGACGGGGCAGACCCGCTGGACCAGCACGGCCTCGAGCCTCGGTGACGTGCTCGACGACCCGAAGTTCACGCTCCACGCCCAGCACCGGGCCGAGGAGCTGCTGCACCACGACGGCCGCGTCACGGGCGCCCGCGTGCGGAACCTCTCCACCGGCGACGAGATCGAGATCTCCGCCGATGTCGTCGTCGTCGCCGCCGGCTCGTTCCTCACCCCCCGGCTGCTGTGGAAGTCGGGCATCCGGCCCCGCGCCCTCGGCCACTACCTCCACGACCACCCACAGGCAGGCGCCCGGATCCGCCTCAAGCGGGCGATCCTCGACGAGCTCCGCCACCTGCCCGGCAATCCTGCGGCCGACCACCCGATCCCGCTCCGCCACGACTCGATCGCACCCATGCTGAGCGTCGAGCCGACGAAGCAGAAGCCCTGGCACGGCCAGTTCCACGCGTCCGGCAAGAAGTTCATCTACACGCCGGGCGGTGACGACGCCCGCGTGCTCATGGACATCTCGTACTACGGCATGGCGACACCGCGATACCAGAACCACATCTCCTTCGACGACGAGCTGCACGACCGGTTCGGCGAACCCCAGATCACCATCCACTACCGGTGGTCGTGGCGCGACATCATCCGGGCGGTGCGCATGTGGTGGGACATGGTGCGCACCGCCCGCACCGTCGGGCACCTCAAGGGCATCCCGGTCATCAGCCCACCGGGCACCACGTTGCACCTCATGGGCACGTACCGCATGGGCACGCCGGCACAGCGCAACGAGTCGGTCACCGACACGACGTCGAAGGTGTGGGGATTCGAGAACCTCTACCTCGGCGGCCTCGGCCTCATCCCCGATCCGAGCGCCTCGAACCCCACCAACGTCGCGTGCGCGATGGCCGTCGCCGCGGTCGAGGCGATCGCGGGCCGGGACACGGCCGAGCTGACCCGCCTGCACCACGCGCGCGCCGGCCTGGCCGACTGAGGGACATCACGTGCAGGTCCTCGATCCGATGCTCGCGGCCTTCGTGCCGGAGGACCGGCGGCGCGCGATCCTCGGTGGTGGCGACCTCGGGCCGACGCAGACCGGCACCGCCCTGTTCGCCGATGTCTCGGGGTTCAGCGCCCTCACCACGAGGCTCGCCGAGTCCCAGGGCGACGACCGCGGCGTCGAGGCGATGGCCACGCACCTGGCCGACGTGTTCACGGTGCTGGTCGACGCGTGTCGCGCCTTCGGGGGCGCGGTCGTCAGCTTCGCCGGGGATGCCATCACCTGCTGGTTCGACGACGACGACGGGCGCCGTGCCGTCAACGCCGCGGCGGCGATGCACGAGCGCATGGCGAACGTGCCCCGGCTCACGATCTCCACCGACGACTCGACGCGCGTCGGGTTGAAGGTGTCGGCGGCGCAGGGCACCGTCACCCGAGCCGCCATCGGCGACCCGGAGATCCAGCTGATCGACGTGATCGCCGGTGACGTCGTCGACCGCATGAGCGGCGGCGAGAAGATCGCCGAGCCCGGCGAGACCCTCGTCGACCAGCAGATCGTCGCGAACCTCGGCGTGGATCTGCAGGTCGCCACCTGGCGCACCTCCCCCGCCGGTCGGTACGCGGTGGTGGGCTCGATCACGCCGCTGGCGCCGAGCCCACTCGAGGTCGAGTGGCCGGCGTCGCACAGGCCCACCGGACCCAACTGGCTCCACCCTGCCGTCCACGAGCCGCTCGCGCACGATCCGCTCGCCTTCACTGCGCAGTTCCGCCGAGTCGTGGTGCTGTTCGTCGGGTTCGACGGCCCTGACCTCGATGCCGACCCGCGCCTCACGAGCGAGCTCGACCGGTTCGTGCGCGATGCGCAGCACTGCGTGGACCGCCTCGGTGGCGCCGTCCTCGGGCTCACGCTCGGCGACAAGGGCAGCCACCTGCACGCCGCGTTCGGCGCGCTCCGCCGGCACGAGGACGACCTGTCACGTGCGCTCACCGCGGCCGACGAGCTGGTGGAGCTGGCGGGTGGCCTCATCTCGGGCGTCCGCATCGGCCTCACCGCCGGACCCTGCTACGTGGGCCCGTTCGGCGCGCCCGATCGCCAGACCTACGGCCTGCTCGGGCTCGAGGTGAACAAGGCCGCGCGCCTCATGGCGATCGCCCCGCCCTCGACCGTCGTCGTGCCGGCCGACATCGCCTCGCTGCAGCCGTCGTTCGCGTTCGAGCCGGCGGGGAGCGCCGAGCTGAAGGGCTTCACCGAGCCGGTCGACATCTGCACGCTGGCAGGCAGCGCCCCGACGCGGCCGATCGACGACGCCGACGAGTCCGCCGGCGTGGCACGGCCGGCCGAGCAGCGCGAGGTGATGGGGTGGCTCGCGGACGCCGAGCGGGGGCGCTCGCTCCTCGGCGTGATCAGCGGTCCACCCGGGATCGGCAAGTCGCACCTGGCCACGTGGCTCCGGCGACGAGCCTCCGAGCGCGGGGTGGCCGTGCTGGTCGACGGCGCAGAGGCACTCGGGCAGGTGCAGCCGTACCAGGCGGTCCGCCACCTCACCGAGACGGTGATCGGCACGATCGACGCCCCCGAGGACACGGTGGCAGCCCGGTGCGCGCAGGCCCTCGCCGCGATCGGTCCCGACGCACCCGCCAAGGCCGCGCTGCTGAACGACATCCTCGGCACCGACCTGCCCGAGACCGCCGCCACCGAGCCGCTCGACGGCCGCGCCCGCGTCGACAACACGGTCGAGCTGGTGAGCCGGCTCGTCCACCGCTGGCGCACCGAGCAGCCGCTCCTCGTGCTGCTCGAGGACGCCCACTGGTTCGACAGCGCCACCTGGGAGGTGGTGCACGAGCTCGTCCACCTCCCCCACACGCTCGTGGTGCTGACCAGCCGCACCCCCGACCCGGTCGCCGCCGATGCCCGGCCGTTCGACCGGAGCCGCGTCCGGCAGCTCGCGCTCTCACCCCTCGGCGACGCCGAGACGCTCCGCCTCGCCGCCATGTGCCTCGGTGTCACCGAGCTGCCGCGAACCGTCGCCACGCTCGTGTCCGACCGCTCGGAGGGCAACCCGTTCTTCGTCGAGGAGCTCGCCCGCTCGCTGCGCGACCGCGGGCAGATCGACGTCGTCGACGGCACCTGCACGGTGAGCGCCGACGGACCGTCGATCGACGGGGGCACGATCCCCGACACCATCGAGGGCGTCGTGCTCAGCCGCCTCGACCAGCTGCCGCCCGAGCTGCGCCTCGTCACCCGTGTGGCGAGCGCCATCGGGCGCAGCTTCGCGACCGACGTCCTCGTGGGCGTGCACCCCGGGGACCCGTCCGGCGGCCTCGACGACCGCCTGACGGCGCTCGCGGCGCTCGACGTGATCGAACCCGATCCCGATGCCCCGCCTGGCACGTATCGCTTCCGGCACGCGATCACCCGCGAGGTCGCCCACGACTCGATGACGTTCAACCAGCGCCGATCGCTCCACCACGCGATCGGCGAGTGGTACGAGCGCGAGCACGACGGGCACCACAGCAGCGTGGCGGCGACGCTCGCCTACCACTGGCGTCACTCCGACGACCGTCGGCGCGCCGTGCGCTACCTCACGCTCGCCGGCCAGCAGGCACTCGCCGCCAACGCCAACCGCGAGGCGCTCGACCACCTGCTGGCTGCCGAGCGCATCGCCCGCGAGACCGAGGCGGGCCGATGGGACGTCGCGCCGATCGAGGTCCCACCGATCGAGCGCGCCCGCCACGGCCAGGCGATCGGCGAGGCGTACTACCGGCTCGGCAACCTCGGCGAGGCCTCGCGCCGACTCGTCGACGCCGCAGCCGCGATCGGCCGACCGATCCCCACGGGCACCCCGGGTCGGGTCG
>JALOLG010000246.1 GCA_025456105.1 Ilumatobacteraceae bacterium
CGGAGGAAGAGGGCGAGGACGAGACGTCGTCCTCGGCCCGCTATCGCACGCAGCGCCGCGGCGGCAAGGGGCTTCGCGACATCAAGGCCACGCGCCGCAACGGCCGCGTGATCGGCATCGCCCGCGTGGACGACAGCGACGAGCTGTTGATGATGACCGCGCGGGGCAAGATCCAGCGGATCCGTGCGGCGGAGATCAGCATCATCGGACGCAACACCCAGGGCGTGCGGATCATGAGCCTGGACGAGGACGACGCGCTCGCCGCCGTGGTGCCCGTGCCCCGCGAGGACGACGAAGCCGAAGACCTGCCGCCGCCCATAAACGGCGAACCCCCGGCGTGAGCCGGGGGAGTGGGCAGCGAAACGTCGAGGGCGAAGATGATCTCCAGGGAACGGCTCGAAGAATTGCTCTCCCAAGCGCCGGGCATGACCCTCGGCCTGCTCGGGGACCTGTTCCTGGACCGCTACCTCGAGATCCCCAGCGGCGTCGCGGAGATGTCCGTGGAAACGGGGCTGGAAGCGTACCAGGTGACCCGCGTGCGGAACTGCCCCGGGGCGCTGGGCACGGTGATGAACAACCTCGCCGCCCTCGGCGTGGGCACGCTGAAACCGATCACTGCGATCGGCGAGGAGTCCAGGTCCGGGCGCACGTCGCGCCACTGCTCGAGGATTCGATCGACGGCATCCATGCGGATGACCCTACTTCACCTGTTGCACCTTCATCTTCTTGATGTTAAGATACTTGATATGAAGTCAACGGCGATGCGCACGCTCGCAGCACCGGTCATGTGGGGGACGACCTACCTCACCGTGACCGAGCTCCTGCCCGACGAGAGCCCGCTCGTGGTGGCAGCCATGCGCGTCGCGCCGGCCGGACTCGTCCTCCTCGCCGTCGCGCGCTCGACCGGGTGGTGGGTCCCGACGGGTGCCGACTGGCTGCGCACGTCGGCGCTCGCACTGTTCAACTTCGGCGTCTTCTTCCCGCTGCTGACGATCGCGGTCGAACGGCTGCCCGGTGGTGTCGCAGCAGCGTTCGGCGGGCTCCAACCGCTCTTCGTCGCCGGGCTCGCCGCGCCACTGCTCGGCACACGTCCGACGAGGACCCAGATCGGAATCGCGCTGGCGGCGGGCTTCGGTGTGGCGCTCGTGGCGATCCGCCCCGGCGCCGGTCTCGATCCGGTCGGGATCGCCGCCGCGATCGCCGCCACCGGGTCGTTCGCCCTCGGGGTCGTGCTCACCAAGCGGTTCGGAGCTTCGCGCCACCGCATCGCAGCGACCGGCTGGCAGCTGCTCATCGCAGCAGCGCTCCTCGTGCCGCTGGCCCTCGCCGTCGACGGGGCGCCGTCGGCCCCCACGCCGGCCAACATCGCCGGCTACCTGCACCTCAGCATGATCGCGACCGCCGGAGCGTTCCTGGTCTGGTTCCACGGCATCGCCAACCTCTCCGTCGCTGCACCGCCGCTGCTCGGCCTCGCTGCGCCCGTCACCGGCGCGACGCTCGGCTGGATCGTCCTCGACCAGTCCCTCACGCCGCTGCAGCTCGTCGGGTTCGCCAGCACGATCGCAGCGATCGCCTACGGCGCCACCGTGTCGTCACGCCAGCAGAATCGGCAGGCCGCATCTCTCCCCGTGGGGACGCCGCCGAACGCCGTGCGGGGAGATGATCCCGGTGCGCACGCCCGCCAGGTCGTCGAGGCGCTCACCGGTTGAGCGGCCGCTTCGTCGCTGGCGGTCAGGCAGGGCCGCATGCCGACCGGATCGACCGACCGCCGCCGACTCGGCCGCCGGTCGGACACCGACCGGCAGGGCCACCTCACGTGTCGTGGCCGCGCCGTCGTGCCTGGACGACGAGGAAGTACGGCACGATCCGGGTGTCGGCGACCTCGGGGTGCTCGCGAGCGGTCGGCTCGTCGGCATGCGGCTCGGCGACGGCGGTGATCTCGAGGCCAGCGGCGAGCACCGCGTTCAGCCACCCCGACAGCGTGCGGCGCGCGTAGGTGATCTCGAACGGCCTCACCACAGCGCGGACCTCCGGGGGTGCGGCACCGAAGGTCCACGTCTCGTGGAGCGGCCCCTCGTCGAAGTATCCCGCCACCGCCAGTGCGCCACGCTCGCCGTCGTCGTCGACGATCCAGTGGCGGACCGGCGTGGACGTCGCGGGGTGCACGATCGAGAGCTGCACGAACCCGCCGGGACGGAGCACTCGCGCGATCTCGCCCAGCGTCCGCTCCGGATCGGCGACGTCCATCAGGCTCATGAACGCCGTGACCCCGTCGAAGCAGCTCGACACGAACGGCAGCTCGGCACCGTCCCCGACGACGTAGCGGATGCCGGGCACCGTCAGCTCGACCGCCGCACGGACGAACCGCTCGGAGATGTCGACGGCGATCACGTCGGCGCCTCCGTGCGCGACGAGGCGGGTGTTGTGGCCCTCGCCGCAACCGAGATCGAGGATCCGCCGCCCTGCCACCGACGGGAGCATCCCGAGGAACGCCGGCGTGTTGACGAGGTCGCGGTGCACGTCGTAGCCCGCACGCGAGAGCTCGATCCAGGCCGGAGCGTTCGCGTCCCAGATCGCGCGAGTGTCCGGGCGCTCCACTGCGACAGGCTCGCGCATCCGAGCTCGGGCCCGAGCCGTCACGGCACGACGCGCAGTGAACGAGCAGGCGTGCACCACCTCGTATGTTCCGATCCGAACGGTCGTTCAATTCCGAGGTTTGGGGGGACCGATGACCATCACCGACGGGCTCGAGCTCATCTCACCGCACGGCTACGCCGAACACGGACCACCACACGCGCTCTGGCAGCGCCTCCGCGCCGAGGCACCGGTGCATCGCTGCGAACCTCCCGGGTTCGAGCCCTTCTGGGCGATCACGAAGCACTCGGACATCTTCGAGATCTCCACCTCGCCGCAGCGCTTCGTGTCCGCCCCGGGCATCACGGTGCTCACCGCGGCGCAGCAGGAGGCGGTCGACACGAGCGCGTTCGGGTCGATGCGCACCATCATCACCATGGATCCCCCGGAGCACTGGGCGTTCCGGCGGGTCGCGAGCCGCGTCTTCACGCCGAAGGCGATCACCGAGCTCGACGAGGTGATCGAGCGCAGCGCACGCGAGACCGTCGACCGGCTCGCGGGGACGACCGGCGAAGGCGAGTGCGACTTCGCGACCGACGTCGCAGCCGCGCATCCGCTGCGGGTCCTCTCGACGATGCTCGGCGTCCCCCGCGAGCAGGAGCCGGACATCCTCCGGCTCACGAACCAGCTGTTCGCGTTCGACGACCCCGAGCTCCAGCGCGAGGGCCAGGACCGGCAGGTCGCGATCATGGAGCTCGCGATGGAGCTGTACTCCATGTTCGACGCGATCATCCAGGACCGACGCCAGTGCCCCCGCGACGACCTCGCATCGCTGCTGGCCAACGGCAGGGTCGACGGCGAGCCGATGGGGATGATGGAGACCGTCGGGTACTACCTGATCGTGTTCAGCGCCGGCCACGACACCACCAAGAACGCGCTGGTCGGCGGCATGAACGCCTTCCTGGAGCACCCGGACGAGCTGGCCAAGCTGCAGGCCGACCCTGGTCTGATCGACCAGGCCGTCGAGGAGCTCACGCGCTGGACCTCACCGGTGAACTACATGAAGCGCACCGCCGTCGAGGACGCGGTGATCAACGGACAGCAGATCGCCGCAGGCGAGAGCGTCGTGATGTTCTACGCGTCGGCCAACCGCGACGAGGACGTCTACGACGACCCGTTCGACTTCCGCGTCGACCGCGGCATCGACCGCCACCTGGCGTTCGGGGTCGGCGAGCACTTCTGCCTCGGGGCCAACCTGGCGCGGCGATCGCAACGGGCACTGTGGCGCGAGCTCGCGTCGCGCCTGGAGTCGGTGGAGCTGATCGGTCGGCCCGAGTGGATCCACTCCGCCTTCGTGGTGGGGCTCAAGCACCTCCCGATCCGCTACCGCATCAGGTCGTACGGTGCCGGCATGGGCATCCGAGCAGGCGCGGCCGCTGCCGCCGCCGGGCTGGCGGCCGTGGCCGGCTACGACCTGATCCAGCGCAAGCACACGATCCTGCGCAACTTCCCGGTGCTCGGGCACCTGCGCTACCTCCTCGAGGAGGTCGGCCCCGAGCTCCGTCAGTACATCGTCACCTCGAACACCGAGGAGAAGCCGTTCAACCGCGACCAGCGCCGGTGGATCTACGCCTCGGCCAAGCGCCAGAACAACTACTTCGCCTTCGGCACCAGCAAGGACCTCGAGGCATCGCCCAACTACCTCATCGTCAAGCACTCGCCGTTCCCGCTCCGCTCGCCGGTGCCCGGCGACGACGAGTACGACCCGCAGCACCCCATCCCCGCCGCCAAGGTGCTCGGCGCCGCACGTGGCCGCCCGCACGCGTTCCGCCCGGCATCGGTGGTCAACATCTCCGCGATGAGCTTCGGCGCGCTCTCGTCGAACGCGATCGCCGCGCTGAACCAAGGTGCACGCCTCGCCGGGTGCCTCCACAACACCGGCGAAGGCGGCATCTCCGACCATCACCGCCAGGGTGGCGAGCTGATCTGGCAGCTCGGCAGCGGGTACTTCGGCGCTCGCGACGAGCACGGCCGGTTCGATCTCGAGCGCGTCCGGGACGTGGTCGCCGCCAACCCGATCCGAGCGATCGAGATCAAGCTCAGCCAGGGCGCCAAGCCGGGGCTCGGTGGGGTCCTCCCCGCCGCCAAGATCACCGAGGAGATCAGCCGGATCCGGGGCGTCCCGATGGGCGTCGACTGCATCAGCCCGGCCGCCCACCCGGAGTTCCACGACGCCGACTCGCTCGTCGACTTCGTCGAGCGGATCGCCCAGGCGACCGGGCTGCCCGTGGGCATCAAGTCCGCGGTCGGCGAGCAGGCGCTGTGGCGCGACCTCGCCGAGATCATGGCCACCGACGAACGTGGCGTCGACTTCATCACCATCGACGGCGGCGAGGGCGGCACGGGTGCCGGGCCGCTCGTGTTCACGGATCAGGTGGCGCTGCCGTTCAAGGTGGGCTTCTCCAACGTGTACCGCGAGTTCGCCGAGCGGGGCATCACCGACGACATCGTGTTCATCGGCTCGGGCAAGCTCGGGTTCCCGCACGAGTCGCTGCTCGCGTTCGGGCTCGGCTGCGACATGGTCAACGTCGCCCGCGAGGCGATGATGGCGATCGGCTGCATCCAGGCCCAGCGCTGCCACACCGGCCAGTGCCCGACCGGCGTCGCCACGCAGAACCCCTGGCTGGTCCACGGCCTCGACCCGGAGCTGAAGGC
>JALOLG010000247.1 GCA_025456105.1 Ilumatobacteraceae bacterium
GTGATGCTGTACGTGGTGCTCCCGGTCACGGCGATCGCGCTCGCAGCACTCGGGTACCGCGTGTGGCGCAACCGCCACACGGCGCCGACCGCCGTCTGATCGCTACCCTCGGGCCCGCCGTGGGTGCCGGGACCGTCGTCTTCTTCGTGGTGGGTGTGATCGCGCTCGTCGGCGGTGCCGAGGGGCTCGTGCGGGGCGCCTCCGATCTGGCGACCCGGTTCGGGCTGTCGTCGGTGGTGATCGGGCTCACCGTGGTGGCCTTCGGCACCAGCGCGCCCGAGCTCGCGGTGAGCATCGGTGCCGCGCTCCGCGACGAGATCGACATCGCGATCGGCAACGTGGTCGGCTCCAACATCGCCAACGTGCTGCTGGTGCTCGGCCTGGCAGCGGTGGTCGGTGGCGGGCTCACCGTGGCCCAGCGCATCGTGCGCATCGACGTGCCCATCATGATCGGCGTCTCGGTGCTCGTGTTCGTGCTGGCGCTCGACGGCGAGCTGGGGCGACTGGAGGGCGCGCTGCTCGTGGCGCTGCTGATCGGCTACGTCACCTGGACGGTCCGCAGCGCCCGTCGAGAGCAGGCGCCGGCGATCGAGGCCGAGTACGAGGAGGCGATCGAGGTCGAGGAGTTCGCCGCCACCGGCCTGGCCACCGAGCTCGGGCTGATCGCCGCGGGGCTCGTCGGGCTGGTGATCGGGTCGCAGCTGCTCGTGTCGGCCGCCACCGACGTGGCCGAGGCGATCGGCGTCAGCGAGCTCGTGATCGGGCTGACGGTGGTCGCCGTCGGCACATCGCTCCCCGAGATCGCCACCTCGGTGCTCGCCGCCGCGCGCGGGGAGCGCGACATCGCCGTCGGCAACGCCGTCGGGTCGAACATCTTCAACCTGCTCGCCGTGCTCGGCATCACCGCCGCGGTCTCGCCGTCGCCGCTGCCCGTGGCCGACGGCGCCCTCAACGTCGATCTGCCGGTGATGCTGGCGGCCGCCATCGCGTGCCTGCCGATGTTCGCGAACGGCTACGAGCTGAAGCGCTGGGAGGGCGCGGTGTTCGTCACCCTCTACGCGGCGTACGTGGGGTGGCTCGTCCTGGACGCCAACGATCACCCCGCCCGCGACGGCTACGTGTGGACGATGCTCTACGTGGTCGTCCCGACGACCGTGCTCGCGCTGACGGTGGCCGCGTACCGGGCGGTGCGTCAGCCCTCGCCGCCCTGACGCGAGGCCAGCGCGGCGCCGACGATGCCGGCGTTGTTGGCCATCGCGGCGGGCACGACCTCGACGTCGACGGTGAGCCGCGGCACCCACTTGTCGGCCTGCTTGCTCGCACCACCGCCGACGATGATCAGGTCGGGCGAGAGCAGCATCACGAGCCGGCCGAGGTAGTGATCGACGCGCTTGGCCCACTTGGCCCACGAGAGGTGATCGCGCCGGCGGGCGCTCGCCGCTGCGCGGTCCTCGGCGTCGCACCCGTCGATCTCGATGTGGCCCAGCTCGGTGTTGGGCACGAGGTGACCGTCGACGAACAGCGCGGAGCCGATGCCGGTGCCGAACGTGAGCACCAGCACCACACCGGCTCGGCCCACGCCGGCGCCGAACCGCATCTCGGCGATGCCCGCAGCGTCGGCGTCGTTGAGCACGATCGCCCGGTGACCGAGCGCCTCGCCGAACAGCGCCGCCGCGTCGACGTCGATCCAGCTGGCGTCGATGTTGGCTGCGCTGCGGATGACGCCGTGCCGCACGATGGTGGGCATCGCCACGCCGACGTTGCCGTACCAGCGCAGCGTGTCGACCAGCTCGCGGGCCACCTCGGCCATCGCGGCGGGCGTCGACGGCTGCGGCGTGTCGATCCGCACCCGGTCGGACAGCAGCTCGCCGGTGCGGGTGTCGACGCGCGCGGCCTTCATGCCGGTGCCGCCGATGTCGATGCCGAGTGCGACGTGGCCATGGCTCACGTCCGGTGAACGTAGCGTCAGGCGGCGGCCCGGGTGCGCCGCAGGAGCGGATCCGCAGCCGCCAACCCCCGGTCCGCGACCGTGAGCACCCGGCCGGCGGCGCCGGGCGTGTCGGAGTCGACGAGGTTGCCCATCACCTGGAGCGTGATGTTGGCGATGGCCTGGGTGCCGACGGCGACCCGCAGCCCGCTGCGCAGGATCCAGGGGTGGCCGATGAGGAAGGCGAACCGGCGACCCGTGCGGAGGAACTCGTCGAAGCGCGCCCCCACCTGGCGGTCGTACTCGGCCGGCGCCGACGTCGGGTCGGCGAGGAAGAGGTCGGCGGCGAGCATGCCCGACTCGAGGCCGTAGTCGATGCCCTCGCCGTTCATGGGGTTGACGAGGCCGGCGGCGTCACCGACCGCCACCCATCCCCTCCCGTGGCGGCGCACGGTGCTCATCGGGAGCCGCCACGCCCGCGGCCGGTCGAGGTAGGGCCCCACCGACCACGCGTCGCGCACGACGTCGCGGTAGGCGTCGAGGAGCGTGTTCAGGTTGAGCGCCTTGAAGCCCTTCATGGTCGACAGGGCGCCGACACCGATGTTGACCGTGCCGTCGCCCGCCGGGAACATCCAGCCGTAGCCGGGCACGGCCACGCCGCTGGGGTCGCGCAGTGTCAGGCAGGCCTCGAGGTGGCGGTCGGTGTGGCGCGGGCTCTCGACGTAGGCGCGGATCGCGAGCCCGAAGGGCTCGTCGGCCACCCGCTCGGCGCCGAGCAGCCGAGCGGCACGGCCGGGCGCCCCGGCCGCGAGCACCACGAGGTCGGCATCGATGCGCTCACCCCCCGCCTCCACACCGGTGACGGCGCCGTCGTCGTCCACGACCGGGAGGCCCTCGGTCTGCCAGCGCAGCTCGGCGCCGGCCGCCGCGGCGGCGTCGATCAGGGCGGCGTCGAGGCGCCGCCGCGGCCACACCGCGCCGTGCGCCGGGAAGCGCCCACCGCCGGGCCACGGGAGCTCGCGCACCTGGCGGCCGGCGATCATCCGCAGGCCGTCGATGCGGTGGGCGTCGTCGAGCGGGATGGCCAGCTCGTCGAGCGCAGCGACCGCACGCGGGGTGAGGCCGTCGCCGCAGACCTTGTCGCGACCGTACGGCGCCTGATCGACCACCAGCACCGAGGCACCACCGCGCGCCGCCCGGATGGCGGTGGCGGCACCGGCCGGGCCGGCCCCGATGACCACGACGTCGTACCTGCTCATGCGACCCCCATGATCACGGCTCCGCACGCCGCCTCGCCCCTCGGGCGCTGTGATTTCCGTCCCGTCGGACGGCACGGTCACGAGGCGCCGTCGGCGATCTGCTGGTGGTGCCGGATCACCTGGGCGACGATGAACCGCAGGAACTGCTCGGTGAACGCCGGGTCGAGGCCCGATTCCACGGCCAGGGCGCGCAGGCGCGCGATCTGGGCCGCCTCGCGGTCGGGGTCGGCGGCGGGGAGGCCGTGGGCGGCCTTGAACTCGCCGACCGCCTGGGTGATCTTGAACCGCTCGGCGAGCAGGTGCACGAGCGCGGCGTCGATGTTGTCGATGCTGGCCCGGTAGCGGGCGAGCTGCTCGGGGGTGGCGTCGGCCGACATGGTGGCGGCGACGCTAGTGGGAGGGGGCTCGCCCCACGGCGACGCGATCGCGGCCGGTGAGGTCGGGCAGGACCGCGACGTCGACGAGCCCACCCGACGCGAGGAGCTCGAGCACGGCCGGGCCCTGATCGGCGCCGACCTCGAGCACCAGCGAGCCGCCCGGGCGGAGGTGCTCGAGTGCACCACCCGCGAGCACCCGGACGGCGTCGAGGCCGTCGCGGCCGCCGAACAGCGCCACCGACGGCTCCCACTCGCGCACCGCCGGTTCGAGGTCGGGCGACTCGTCGGCGACGTACGGCGGGTTCGACACGATCACGTCGAAGGGCTGGCCGACGGGGAGCGCCTCGAACCAGCTGCCCGGGGCGGCGCGCACGTTGCGCGCGGCCGAGTCCGGCGAGGTTGGATCGGGCGACGTCGAGCGCGTCGGCGTCGACGTCGGTGATCCACACCTCGGTGCCCTCGAGCGGCAGCTCGGCCGCCAGCGAGAGCCCGATCGCGCCCGACCCCGTGCCGAGGTCGGCACACCGCACCGCTCCCTGCTCGCGCCAGCGCGCCCGGGCACGATCGATCGCCTCGCCCGCCACCACCTCGGTCTCGGGGCGCGGGATGAGGACGCGATGGTCGACGGCGAGCTCGACGTGGCGGAACGACCACCGACCCAGCACGTACTGGAGCGGCTCCCCGGAGCGCACCCTGGCCACCATTGCGTCGAGGTGGGCCACCATCCGCTCGTTGGCCGGCTCGTCGAGCGCCGCCACGAAGTCGTCGCCGTCGAGCGCCACGGCCACCTCGCAGATCCATCGCGCGACCACGCGGTCGTCGAGGACCTCGGCCGTGGTGCGCCAGAGCTCGCGGATGGTGGTGCTCACGAGGCGTCCCCGGCCAGCTGGCGACTGCGCTCGTCGGCCGCGAGCGCGTCGACGACGAGGTCGAGGTCGCCCGCGAGCACGTCGGCCAGCCGGTACACGGTGAGGCCGATGCGGTGGTCGGTGACGCGGTTCTCCTTCACGTTGTAGGTGCGGATCTTCTCGCTCCGCCCGCCGCCACCCACCTGCGCACGCCGATCGGCGGCGACGGCGGCGTGCTGCTCGGCCTCGGCCCGCTCGTGGAGCCGGGCCCGCAGGACCTGCATCGCACGGGCGCGGTTCTGGAGCTGGCTGCGCTCGTCCTGCATGGTGACCACGATGCCCGTGGGCAGGTGGGTGATCCGCACGGCCGAGTCGGTGGTGTTCACGCTCTGCCCACCGGCGCCCTGCGAGCGGTACACGTCGACCTGCAGGTCGCGCTCGTCGACGCTGACCTCGACCTCGTCGTACTCGGGGAGCACCGCCACGGTGGCCGACGAGGTGTGGATGCGGCCCTGGCTCTCGGTGACCGGCACGCGCTGCACGCGGTGGGGACCGCCTTCGTACTTGAGGCGCCGCCACGCGTCGGGGCCCGACACCACGAACGTCACCTGGTTCACACCGCCCAGGTCGCTGCGGTCGAGCGACAGCGTCTCCACGGTCCAGCCGTGGCGCTGGGCGTACGCCAGGTACATCGCATGGAGGTCGCCGGCGAACAGGTTGGCCTCCTCGCCGCCCTCGGCGCCGCGGATCTCGACGATCACCGACCGACCGGCGTCGGGGTCGGGCGGCACCAGCAGCTCGCGCACGTCGTCGGCGAGCCGGGCGACGTCGGCGAGCGCCTCGGTGCGCTCGTGCTCGAGCTCGGCGCGCTCGTCGCCCTGGAGGCCCTCGAGCAGCTCGGCGGCCGCGTCGGCGTCGGCCCGGCGCCGGCGCAGGCGCTCGATCGCTGCGACCAGCGGCTCGAGCTCGCGGTAGCGCGCGGTGACGGTGCGGAGCCGGCGTGGATCCTCCCCCAGCGACCCGTCGGCGAGCTGGACCTCGAGGTCGCGGAGCTCCTGCTCGGCCGCGTCGAGCCGGGCGGCGATGCGCGGGTCGACGGTGGGATCCATGGCCCCGGCAGGCTACCCCTCGGCCGCTCCGTCCCGATCCTGC
>JALOLG010000248.1 GCA_025456105.1 Ilumatobacteraceae bacterium
GAGTGCTCCAGCGCGCCACCGCGCCATCTTGGCCGACGACACTGCCGCCCGGCCGATCGCGTCATCGCATCATTGACTGATGCACTGATGCGCTAGCGTGACGACGTGCGGACCACCGTGAACATCGACGACGCGCTGCTCGCCATCGCTCGTCGGCGAGCAGCCGAGCGCGGCTGGACGGTCTCGGAGGTCATCGATGCGGCGCTCCGTCGCGAGTTCGCCGAGCGAGCCACCCCGCGAGCTGCGCCTGCCATCGTCGTGTTCACCGGCGGCACCGGCCCAGCCCCCGGGGTCGACGTCACCTCCAACGCGGCGATGCTGGACGCGCTCGACGACGGGGTCGAGCCGGACCACCGGCGATGAAGCACCTCGACGCCAACGTGCTCATCGCGTGGCACCGGGCCGATCATCCGCATCACGACCCGATCGCCCGGTGGGGCGAGGGGCTGCTCGCGTCCGACGAGCCGTTCGGCGCCGCCGACCTGGCCTGGGTCGCATGCCTCCGGGTGTGCTCGAGCCCGAGGGTGTTCCCGCTCCCGACACCGCTCCCGACCCTGTTCGACTTCCGCCGCTCCGTCGAAGCGCAACCCACGTACACACCGGTCCGATCCCGAGATCGGCATCCGGATCTGTTCGAGCGCCTGTGCGTCCAGCACCGCGCCACGGGCAACCTCGTGAACGACGCCTACCTCGCCGCGCTCGCCATCGAGGACGGCGCCGAGCTCGTGAGCCTCGACGGCGACTTCGGCCGGTTCAGCGCGCTGCGCTGGCTCGACCCGCTCGCTGGCTGAGGCTCACGCCTCCATCACGACCGGGACGATCATCGGACGGCGCCGGGTGCGCTCGTTGACGAACTTGCCGGCTGCACGGCGCACGTCGCGCTCGAGCTGCTCGACGTCGCGCACGCCCTCGGCCAGCGAGCGCTCGACGGCCGACGCGACCACGTCGCACGCCTCGTCGAGGAGGTCCTCGGCCTCGGGTGCGTACACCCAGCCACGGGTGATGATCTCGGGCCCCGTGAGCACCTTGCCGGTCTGGGTGTCGACGGTGACGACCACCACGACCACACCCTCCTCGGCGAGCACGCGCCGATCGCGCAGCACACCCGAGCCGACGTCACCGACGATGCCGTCGACGTACAGGTAGCCGGCCGGCACTCGCCCGGCCGTGGCCAGGCCCTCGTCGGTGAGCTCGAGCACATCGCCGTCCTCGCAGACCAGCACCCGGTCGCGTGGCACGCCCATCAGCGTGCCGAGCTTCGCGTTCGCGACCAGGTGACGGAACTCGCCGTGCACCGGCACGTACCACTCGGGGCGGACGATCGAGAGGTAGGTCTTGATCTCGTCGGCCTGAGCGTGACCCGTGGCGTGCACGTCGGCGATGCCGGAGTGCACCACCTCGACGCCGAGCCGGATCAGCCCGTCGATCACCCGGTTGACGTTGCCCTCGTTCCCGGGGATGGCGTGGCTCGACAGGATCACCGTGTCGTGGTCGCCGAGCTTCACGAACTTGTTCTCGCCCCGCGCGAGCAACCCCAGTGCCGACATCGGCTCGCCCTGCGAGCCCGTGGAGATCACGCACACCCGACCCGGCTCGTACCGGTCGATGTCCTCGATGTCGACCAGCGACGACTCCGGGATGCGGAGCACGCCGAGGTCGATGCCGAGCCGGACGTTCTTGCGCATGCTCAGCCCGAGGGTGGCGATGACCCGGCCGGTGGCGATGGCGGCGTCCGCGATCTGCTGGATGCGGTGCAGGTGGCTCGCGAAGCTCGCCGTCACGATCCGGCGCTCGCGGTGCTCGGCGAACAGGTTGCGCAGGACCTGCCCGACGCTCGACTCGCTCGGTGCGTGACCCGGCTCCTCGGAGTTGGTGGAGTCGCACAGCAGCACGCGGATGCCGTCGCCCGCCGCCAGCTGGCCGAGCCGGGCGAGATCGGTGCGCCGACCGTCGACCGGGGTGAGGTCGAGCTTGAAGTCGCCCGAGTGCAGGATCACGCCCTGCGAGGTGTGCACCGCGATGGCGTGGGCGTGGGGCACCGAGTGGGTGACGGGCACGAACTCCACCCGGAACGGACCGATCGGCACGATGTCGCCGTCGCGCACGGGCCGGAAGTCGATGCGGTCGGCGAGGCGCGCCTCCTCGATGCGGTGGCGTGCGATGCCCAAGGTGAGCGGCGAGGCGTACAACGGCAGCGGCGACGAGCGCTGGGCACCGAAGCCGTCGTCGCGCAGCAGGAACTGGATGCCGCCGACGTGGTCCTCGTGGCCGTGCGTGGCGACGATCGCCTCCACCCGGTCGGCGTGCTCGCGGAGGTACGTGAAGTCGGGAAGCACGAGGTCGATGCCGTGCATGTCGGCGTCGGGGAACATCAGCCCGCAGTCGACGACCACGATGCGGCGGTCGTCGCCGCGCCCCTGCTCGATCGCCAGGCAGTTGCGGCCGATCTCGCCGAGCCCGCCGAGGAAGACGATGCGGACCGGGTCAGCCACGGGCGGCCACCAACCGCTCGTAGACGCCCCGGGCGGCGGCCTCGAGACCGTCGGGTGCGGGACCCATGGGAAGGCGGCACTCGCCCACCGGGTGGCCGAGCGTGCGCAGCATGGCCTTGGCGGGCACCGGGTTCGGGGCGTCGTCGCCGGTCTCGAAGGCGAAGCTCTCGAGCAACCGGTCGTTCACCGCGCGTGCGCCGACGGTGTCGCCCGCCGCCCACCGGTCGAGCAGCTGGCGGTGGTCGGGTGCCGCCCAGTGCGTGGCGACGCCCACGACGCCGACGGCACCCACGGCGAGCAGCGGCAGCGTCAGCGCGTCGTCGCCGCTGTACACCTCGAAGCCGGCCGGCGCCGCGGCGACGAGCCGCGCGGTCTCGGCCGGTGACCCGGCGGCGTCCTTGACGCCCACCACGTTCGGCACGTCGCGGGCGAGTCGCAGCAGCACCTCGGTGGCGACCTTGCGACCGGTCCGCACCGGGATGTCGTAGACCAGGTTCGGCAGCGGCGTGGCGCCGGCGACGGCTCGCAGGTGCGCCTCGATCCCGGCCTGCGAGGGCCGGTTGTAGTACGGGCACAACGACAGGATCGCCGCCGCTCCCAGGTCGGCGGCGCGACGGCTGAGCTCGACCGAGTGCGCCGTGTCGGGCCCCACGGTGCCGGCGATCACCGGGACCGTGACGGCCTCGACCACCGCCGCGATCAGCGAGAGCTTCTCGTCGTCGGTGAGCACCGGCGACTCGCCCGTGGTGCCGCACACGACGAGCCCCTCGTTGCCCTGCTCGACGAGCCAGCGCGCCAGGGCCGCGGCGGCGTCGAGGTCGACCGACCCGTCGGCCCGCATGGGGGTGACCATGGCGGTCACGACCCCGCCGAAGCGACCGCTCACGCGCTGCCCTCGGCGGCCCGGTCGATGCCCTGGCTCAGGATCAGGTCCTCGTGCAGCTCCATCCACACGTCGTGGTAGCTGCCGCACATCACGCCGGTGAACAGGTTGATCTCGCCGGCCACCACACGGGCCCGGACGGCGTCGAGCCGCGGCCGATACGGCGCGAACCGATCGAAGGCCTCGCCGTAGGCGACCACGATCGGGGCCACCTCGGCGTCGAGCGCCTCGAGCCGGCCGATCACCTCGCGGTCGTACGCCTCGTCGCTGTGGTCGTTGGGTGCGCCGTGACGGAGCTGCCAGTCGCCGCACAGCTCCTTGAAGCGGGTGTTGATGTCGAGGAACCGGTGGTAGTGCTCGGCGAGCCGGTCGGTGAGCCCGGCTGCGTCCATGTCGTCGCGCAGGCGGTCCGCGTGGTGCGCCCGACCGGCCGGCGTGAGCTGCCAGAGCGAGCGCGCCTCGCGGAACTGCGCGTTGCCGGCCGACTCGAGGTCGCGGAGGTGACCCACGACGGTGGACTCGTCGAGCACGACCATCTCGCACAACGTGGGCACGGTCGCGAAA
>JALOLG010000249.1 GCA_025456105.1 Ilumatobacteraceae bacterium
CGTGAGCGGGCAGTCACTCGCGCATCACGGGCCGTCGACGAGGATCCGCTCCGCGAGCGCCGATGGATCCTCCTCATGCGGGCGCTCCACGAGTCCGGGCGATCCGCGGAGGCGCTGCGCACGTTCCAGCAGTACCGGCGCATGCTCGCCGACGAGCTCGGCCTGCAGCCGGGTGGCCAGATCATCGAGCTCGAGCGCCGGATCCTGGAGGCCCCCGGGCTCGGCGGGTCACCACGCCCTGCATGGGGTGGCGAGCAGCTGCCCACGGTCGCCGACCTCGACGTGGTGGGCATGCTGGAGTCCGCCTCGATCGTCCGGTCGAACCCCACCAGCTTCATCGGCCGGCTCGACGAGCTGGAGGAGATCGACGCAGCGCTCGACCGCTGTCGGCTCATCACCCTGATCGGCCCGCCAGGCGTGGGCAAGACCCGGCTCGCGCTCCAGCACGTGCGCGGCCGACCCGCTGGCACGGTGTGGTGGCTCGACCTCGCGCACGAGCGCCCCGAGACGGTGGTCGCCGCACTGGCCGAGCGCCTCGGCGTCACGAGCGAGCACGACGCTGCGCGGCTCGCCCGGCTCGCCGAGGACCGTCTCGGCGGTCCGCAGCCCCTGCTCGTGCTCGACAACTGCGAGCACGTGGTCGACGCGGCCCGGGTCGTCGCGACCGCGCTCCTCGAGCACAACCCCACGCTCGCGATCCTCGCGACCAGCCAGCGGCCACTCGGATCCAACGTGGAGATGCTGCTCCCGGTGCTCCCACTCACCGAGTCCGACGCGCTCCAGCTGCTCCGCGACCGAGTGGGGGCCGGCGTCCAGGTCGACCACGGGCGCGCCGCTGCGATCGTCGAGCGCGCCGACCGCCTCCCGCTCGCCATCGAGTTCATCGCGCCGCGCGTCCGCCGGGGCGACCCCATCGAGTCCCCGAGCCGCATCACGGCGCGTGAGCTCGGCTTCGGGATCGGCGAGCGCCTCGACCTCGCGACACGCGACCTGGCGCCGTTCGTGCACCGGGTGCTCGACTCGTGCGCCGTCATGGTCGGCCGCTTCGACGCGGCCGCCGCGGCCGCCGTGGCCGACACGTCGGTCGCCGAGGCCGCGTCGGCGCTCTCCGAGCTGGCCGACCGGTCGCTGCTCGTGCGGCACGTGCACGGCACCGACCTCGGCTACACGATGCTCGAGACCGTGCGCAGCGCCGGGCTCGAGCGCCTCGCCGCCGAGGGCCGCCTCGTGTCGGCCCGCGACCAGCACCTGGTCCACTTCGGGCAGCTGATCCGACAGCGCGGCGCCGACCTGTTCGGACTCGACGAGGAGCGCGGCGTGGTCGCGTACGCCGACGACGCCCCACAGTTCCGGGCCGCGTTCGACCACGCCTGCACCAGGAACGACATCGACCGCGCGGCGGCGCTCGCGCTGGGCAACTGGGAGTGGACCCAGCGAGGCCACCGCACCCGCGACTTCGGGTGGGCCGAGGCGGTCACGGCCCTCGACGGCTTCGACGACCACCCGCTCCGTGCCACCGTCACGGGCCTCGCGAGCCTCGGCGTGTGGCAGTCGGGCGGCGGGTTCCGCTCGATCGACCTCGGCCGGCGCTCGCACGAGCTGGCAGCCGCCGACGGGGTGCCCACCTCGCTCAAGGCCCACTTCGCGCTGACGTCGGCGTACGGCGCGGCGGAGCGGTACCAGGAGGCGTACGAGGAGCTGCAGAGCGCGTGGCGCCGCGCTCGTGAGGACGGCAACCACTTCGACCAGGTCGAGGTCCTGGTCGGCCTCACGCTGGCGTTCGCGCTCGTCGGCGAGGAGCAGCTGGCGGTCGACCAGTCCGAGCGCGCGCTCGAGATCGCCGCCGCCTCCGCCAACACCTCGACGTTGGCGCACGCCCACCAGGCGGCCGGGTTCGCCCGCCTCGATCAGCGGCCCGAGGCGGCGCTCGTGTACCTGCGAGAGTCGCTCCGCCTGGCCGACCGGGTCGACAACGAGTGGCTCGTGGCGTGGACGTCGCTGCCACTGGCAGCCGCGCTGCGCCGCCTCGGCAACATCGAGGAGTCGGCGGCCGTGCTGGCCGCTGCGGTGCGTCGGTGGCGCGGCCTCGTGGTCAACGCCGGGATCGTGCAGGCGCTGCTCGAGACGGCGCTCACGCTCGACGCGGCGGGCGCGCGCCAGGCGGCCCTGGAGCTGCTGCGCGACGTGGGACCGAAGAAGGCGACGTGGCCCCTGATGCCCGTCGACATGGCCCACCTCGACCGCATCCGCGTCTCCGTCCCGGATTCCATCGCGACGCCGCTCGCCGACGAGCACATCGACGCCGCGCTGCGCGCCCTCGACCAGGTCAACGGATGAGCCTGCTCTGGTCGAACGCCTTGTCGGGCGGCCAGCTCGCCGACCGGATCCACCTCATCGCCGACGCCGATCTGGACCCCAGGCTGCGCAACGCGCTGCTCGTCGACGTGTACTGCGACCTCTCCGAGGACGTCGCCGGTGTCATCTACGGCATGGACGTGCCGGTCGAGCACGTCCGGCCGAACTTCTACACCTACGCGATCTGGGGTGCCCACACGGTCGGTGTCCAGCTGCGACGTCGGTTCGTCCCCGGAGCGACACGTCGCGCCCGCGCGCTCGAGTCGGGCAACGCGGCGATCATCGCCGAGATCGGCGACGCCGCCTACTGGTTCCGCAAGGAGATGTCGCCGTCCACCTCGTGGGAGTGGGCGCCGCCTCCGGCGCCCGAGCCACCGCACACCGCCGACCAGAGGAGCACCGATGACCGACGAACCGACCCGCCGGCACCGACCGAGCGCGACCCCGCCGGAGGAGAACGAGGAGGAGACGACGGCGGCGCCACCCGTCATCGCGCCCGCCGACGACCCCCCGCTGGCGGACGCCGCCTCGACGACAGCTTCCTGACCGAGCCGTCCTGCGGGCTCCCGTCGGCGGTGCTCGACGCCGCCGGCTGCAGGAGCGACGACACGGTCGCCGACGCCATCGCCAGGTTCCGGGCTCGCGGCCTCGCCTGCTACCGCTCCGCCACCGAGATGCGCATCGACGCGGAGCGCCGCTGCGTCCACAACGTCCTCCCCGACGAGCAGCGCCGCACGCGGGACCGGCTGGTGCTGGAGGGCAGCGCGTGGCTGGCGATGGCCGAGCAGTGCCTCATCGAGGACCAGATCGCCGTGGCAGCCCGGGTGAACGTGCGCCGCTGGACCACTGCGCCGTGGCATCGGCTCACGATGAGCCAGCGCGAGTGGCGCGGCCGCGAGGTGTCGGGCCCGGCGCTCCGGCTCGAGCACTGGTTCGGCCGCATGGCCACCCGTCGGCTCCTCGCGTTCGAGCACCCGAGCGGGGCGATCGGGTACCCGCACACGATGCCGGGCGGCGGCCTGCCCATCGCGCGCTGGTACCGCGACGCGCGCGCCCGCCAGCGCGGCACCTGGGAGGAGCTGGGGACGCCGTTCGGCCTCGTCGACCAGGTGGAGTCGGTGGACTGGTGGCCGTCCATCCGTGAGCGCCTCGCCGCGATCTTCCTGCTCATGGCCACCACCCACGACGCACCGTGGTTCGCCGAGCAGCGCTGCGAGCGGCGCGACGTGCCGCAGTTCGCGAACCTCCACCGGCCGCCTCCGTGGCCCGGCTCCGCGTCCGCGGAGCAGGCGCTCGGGGCACGTCTGCGCTCGCCCCGGAACCACCGAGGTGCCGCTCGCGGCACCTGGACCGAGCTGGTCGACTGCCCCACCCACGAGCGGCCTCGAGATCAGCAGCCCTCCGAGGCGTTCGCCACCGCGGGTGACTGGCAGCACGCCGTCGAGGTGTACGACGCCTACCGCACCTTCATGTTCCTCGCCCTGTTCGTGCGCTCGTTGCCGGCGAGCTTCACGTCTCCCTCCGGCGCTGCCGTCCTCGATCCGGCGTCGGTCGGGGCCGACTTCACGGTCTCGCCGCG
>JALOLG010000250.1 GCA_025456105.1 Ilumatobacteraceae bacterium
GATGTCGAGCCCCTGGCGGGTGGCGTTGCGCGTGCCGACCACCCCGACTCGGCGGACCGCGAGGGCGGCGGGATCGCCCCGCAGGAACAGCACCGCCGGCGGGAACGGGTCGTGCACGAGGACCGCGGGGTAGCGGTCGTCACCGAGCGCGACGACGTCGATGCCGACGTCGGCGCAACCGGCCCAGCAGACCGCCGGATCTCGAGTGGCGAGCTCGTGGCGACATGCATCGAGCACCACCGGGGTGAACGATGTCGCGAGCGCGGGCGCGAGCGGCGCCTCCCCCATCAGGGCGGCGTGCGCGTCGGCGGGCTCGTGGTGCGTGAGGAGCCGACGCAGGCGGCGAGGTCCGAGCGGCCGGACGCCGGCCAGCGCGGCGAGGTAGGCGCCGTCGGGGAGGGTGCTCATGCGGCCCGTGCCATGGCACCGAGCCGCGTCCGCAGCGCGAGGGCGGCCACCACGTGCGACTCCTCGAGTCGATCGGGCGGCGAGGGCTCGAGATCGGCGAGGGTGCGCGCCACTCGCCGCACCCGATGGAGGCCACGCCCCGTCAGCCGATCGAGCTCGAGCTCGTGGCGCAGCACGGCCGACGCGGCCGGGCTCAGCGCCGCGTGGCGGTCGAGCGCCCCACCGCCGAGCGCCGCGTTGAACCGACCCTGCCGATCCAGCGCCACCCGACGTGCCGCCGCCACGCGCGCCGCCACCACGGCCGATGGCTCGGCACCCTCCGCGGCCAGCAGCTCGTCGGGGTCGGGGCGGCGGACGGCGATCCGCAGATCGAACCGGTCGAGCAACGGCCCGGACAGCCGCCGCAGGTAGCGCTGTCGACGCGCCTCGTCGCACTCGCACGCGCCCGGCGCGCCGCCACCGCACGGGCAGGGGTTGGTGGCAGCCACCAGCAGGAACTGCGCCGGCAGCGTGGCGCGCACCGCCGCGCGCGCCACGTGGATCTCGCCCGTCTCGAGCGGCTGGCGCAGCGCGTCGAGCACGCTGGGCGGGAACTCGCCCAGCTCGTCCAAGAAGAGCACCCCACCGTGCGCGAGGGAGACCTCCCCGGGGCGCAGCGACGCGGACCCGCCGCCCACCACCGCCACCGTGGACGCGGTGTGGTGCGGCGCCCGGAACGGCGGGTGGCGGACCAGACCGCCGGCGGGCAACCCGACGCCGGCCGCCGAGTGGATCATCGTCACCTCCACCGAGCGCTCGCGCTCGAGCCGTGGGAGCACACCGGGCAGCCGACTGGCGATCATCGTCTTGCCGGCGCCGGGCGGTCCGACGAGCAGCAGGTGGTGCCCACCGGCCGCGGCGAGCTCGACGGCGAGCTTGGCGACGGGCTGGCCGCGCACCTCGGCGAGGTCGGGCGGCGGCTCGTCGTCGGGCTGCTCGTGGAGGGGCGTCGGGTCGGGCCACGGCGCCTCGCCAGCCAGCGCGAGCAGCGCCTCGCCGAGGTGGTCGGCACCGCGGATCGTGGCCGTGGCTGCCACCCGGGCCTCGGTGATCGCCCCGCCCGGCACCACGATCGCGTCGGCCTCGACCACGCCGGTCATCGGCGCGAGCCCCGGGACCGGACGCACGGATCCGTCGAGCCCGAGCTCGCCCACGAAGCCGGTGCCGGTCGGCAGCGGCACCTGCTCGTCGGCGACGAGCACGCCGATCGCGATGGCCAGATCGAGCCCTGACCCGGTCTTGCGGAGCCGAGTGGGTGCCAGGTTCACCGTGATGCGCTTCTGCGGCCACGCTGCGCCGCTGCTGAGGATGGCGGCTCGGACGCGGTCGCGCGCCTCTCGACAGGCCTCGTCGGGGAGCCCGACGAGCGTGAAGGTGGGGATGCCCGGCGACACGTGCACCTCGACGGTGACGGGATGCCCGCGGGCACCGAGGACGACGGCCGACGGGATGGATGCGAACAACGGGGGACCTCCTCGCAGCTGGGATGCGGGAAGGACGCCGGCCCGTGGGCCTCCGGTCCGTCGACGGTGAGCCGCACCCTACCTGGGGGGTGTGACGTGCCACACTCGCCGCGATGTCCCCGAGCCGTCTCCGACGCATCGTCGCGCTGGTCGTCGCGCTCGCGTCGAGTGCGCTCGGCGCGTGCAGCGACGACGGTGCGGCCGGTGACGGGGAGCGGTTCTGCGGGGAGATCCAGGCCGACCCGGCGGCGATCGTGGATCCCGCGCTCGCCACCGACGCCGATCTCGACGCGCTGCTCGAGCGCTACCGCGAGCTGGCCGACCTCGCGCCGCAGGCGATCAGCGAGGAGTGGGATGCGATCGTGCTCAACGTCGAGACGGCCAGCACCGTCGTGGTCGACGACCCCGAGTCGGTGCAGCGCGCCGTGGCGCAGGCGTACGCGACCGAGGTCGCCGCGGTGGAGGTGCAGCGCTGGCTGCGGGTGAACTGCGGCGTCGACATCGGTCCCGTCGCCACGATCACGCCCCAGGGCCCGGTGTCTCCGCCGACCCCTCCGTCGACCGGGTCCGTGCCCGCGGCGGGCGGGTGAACGTCGCGACGCCCGCTCGCCGTCACGCCCCCTTGCGAGGATCTTCCTGAACTCAGCGTTGACATCCTGATCGAACGTATGTACGATTAACCATGGACGCCGTGAGGGTGGCTCGGGAGCGGTTCGAGGCGATCGTCGCCGTCGATGTGACCGTCGCGGACCGCGGTGAGCTGGACCGGCTGGTCAGTCTCGTGGGTCAGGTGCGGTCGTTCCTCGATTCGGTCGAGGTGGCGGTCGGCCGGCGGGTGAAGGCGCTCGCGCAGTCCTCGGCGGACGCGTCACCGTCGGAGGTGCTGGGGAACAAGGGCCGCCGACCCAAGCCTGAAGCCGCTGCGGCTGGCGCTCGGCCCGGAGTGTGCGACCGGTTCCCGGGGTTCGACGACGCGCTGGCGAACGGCACGATCGGGTCGGGGCATGTGGACGCGCTGGCGTACGCCACCAAGGGTCTCGATGACGCCACGGCATCTGCGGTCGCGGGGTTCGCCGACGCGCTCGTGAATGCGGCGGCCGGGTCGACGGTCGCTGAGTTCGAGCGGGAGTGTCGGAACCTGGTCGAGCTCCTGACTGGTGACGACGGCTCGAGCACCGCGGAGCGTCAGCAGCGTGATCGGCGCTGCAACCGGTGGATCGACAAGAAGTCGGGGATGTGGAAGCTGTTCGCCGAGCTCGACCCCGAAGCCGGCGCCAAGCTCTGGGCCGCCCTCGACGCACATCTCGCATCGGTGAAGCAGCGCGCCGGCAACAGCGAGCAGCCGCTCGAGCGGTTGACGGCAGACGCGCTGGTCGAGTGCGTCACCGGGTCACGACCCGACTCCGGTGACCGGCCCGCCGTGCCCGAAGTCAGCGTGCTCATCGACTGGCGAACCCTGCGTGACGGACTCCACGACACCTCGGTCCACGAGCTGTCCAACGGGACCACCCTGCCAGTCGCGTCGATCCGACGCATGTGCTGCGAAGCGGTCATCGTCCCGGTGCTCATGGGTCCGGACGGTCGGCCGGTCGACGTGGGCCGTGAGATGCGCACGGCGACCCGCAAGCAGCGGCGGATGCTGCGCTCGATGTACCGCAGCTGCGGGCACCCGCACTGCGACACGCCGTTCGACTGGTGCGACATCCACCACGTCGTCCCCTGGGAGCAGGGCGGATCCACCGATCTCCACAACCTCCTGCCGCTCTGCTCCAAGCACCACCACCTCGTCCACGACGGCGGGTGGCGGCTGACGATGGACGACCAGCGGGCGGTCCGGCTCCGAAGTCCCGACGGACACGTCACGATCGACGGGCCACCCGTCACCGCACGAGCTGCCAGCCCGCCCCGAGCCGCGTGAGCCACACCGTCCGGGCCGATCCGACGGCGCTCCTCGCCGGCGATCTCAGACGAGCGCGGCGAGCAGCGCCAGCAGCAGCACCAGCGCAC
>JALOLG010000251.1 GCA_025456105.1 Ilumatobacteraceae bacterium
CCACCCTCGGGGGTCGCGACGGAGTTCGTGTCGGCGACGGCTTCGCCACCAGCGGCCTTGATCTCGTCGACGACCTTCGCGGCCGCACCCTGGTCGGAGCCGCTCCCGTCGACCGCTCCACCGAGATCGTTGATCACCACGAGGGCACCGCGAGCGGCGAGCAGCAGCGCGTGCTGCCGGCCGAGGCCACCACCGGCCCCGGTGATGATCGCCACCTTGCCGTCGAATCCGAGCGCATCAGTCATGGCGCGGCACGGTACCGGCGGGCCCGCCGACCGGCCCAACCGGCGCGCCCCGCCCGCCGTTCCCGAGGTTTGGGCTGCAGGTGCCATCACATGTGATGGCACCTGCAGCCCAAACGGTCAGGACGAGGCGCGGGGGAGGCGGCGGGACTCGCCGGGGGCGAGGGGCACGACCTGGTTGCCCACGCGGAGCGGGAGGCCCGTGCCGTCGAGCACGGTGACCTCGGCGCCGGCCGGGTCGAGCGACACCTCCACCACGGTGCCGTGGCGGCGCAGTCGGAACGTGCACCGACCCCATGCGCTGGGCAGGCGCGGGTCGAACGACCACGACTCGCCGTCGTCGACCAGGCCGGCGAACCCGTGCACCACGGCGGCCCACACGCCTCCCGCCGAGGCCACGTGCACGCCGTCGGCGGTGTTGTGGTGGAGGTCGCAGAGGTCGAGGAAGAGCGCCTCGCGGAAGTACTCCCAGGCCAGGTCGTGGTGGCCGACCTGGGCGGCGACGATCGATTGCACGCACGCCGACAACGAGGAGTCGCCCGTCGTGATCGGGTCGTAGTACTCGAAGTTGCGCCGCTTCTGCTCGAGGTCGAAGTCCTCCCCGCGCAGCCACATGGCGAGCACCACGTCGGCCTGCTTGAGCACCTGGTGGCGGTAGATCACGAGCGGGTGGAAGTGCAGGAGCAGGGGGTACTCGTCGGCGGGCGTGCCCTCGAAGTCCCACGGCTCCAGGTTGAGGAAGTCGGTGTCCTGGGGGTGGATGCCGAGCTCGGGGTCGTAGCAGAGGAACATCGCCCGGGCGGAGCCGAGCCACGCCCGCATCTCGTCGTCGCGGAGATCGGTGCGGCGCACCAGCCGCTCGTAGCCGACGGGGTCGAGCTGCTCGAGCAGCCGCACGGTGTGGGCGGCCGTGCGGAGGTTGAACCGCGCCATCACGTTCGTGTACAGGTTGTCGTTGACGACGGTCGTGTACTCGTCGGGGCCGGTGACGCCGTGGATGTGGAACCGGCGCTCGCCGTTGCGTGCGTAGAACCCGAGGTCCTCCCACAGTCGGGCGGTCTCCACCAGGATCTCGGCGCCCTCGTCGGCCAGGAACTCGACGTCGCCGCTCGCGTACAGGTAGCGCATGAGGGCGAACACCACGGCGGCGTTGATGTGGTACTGCGCCGTGCCCGCGGCGTAGTAGGCGGAGGCCTCCTCGCCGGTGATGGTGCGCCACGGGTAGAGCGCGCCCTTCTGGCTCATCTCGGCGGCGCGCCGGCGTGCGGCGGGCAGCAGGTGCCAGCGGAAGCGCAGCAGCTTCCGTGCGATCTCGGGGCTGGTGTAGGCGAGGAACGGGACGATGTAGACCTCGGTGTCCCAGAAGTAGTGGCCGTCGTAGCCGCCGGCGGTGACGCCCTTGGCGGCGATCCCGAGCTCTTGGGTCTTCGCCGACGCCTGCGCGAGCTGGAACAGGTTCCAGCGGATCGCCTGCTGCTCGGCCGGGTCGCCGTCGATCTCGATGTCGGCGCGCGCCCACCAATCGTCGAGCCAGGCCCGCTGCTGGTCGAGGATCGCGCCACGGCCGTCACGCGCGGCGCGCTTCAGGGTGCGCCCGCTCCGGTCGGCGAGCTCCTCGGCGGGTACGCCGGTGGACGAGTGGTACGACACGTACTTCACCAGGTGGATCGTCTGCCCCGGCTGGGCCTCGATCGTGTAGACGGTCTTGGCCAGGTCGGCGCCGACGGCGGTCTCCACGTCGACGTGGCACGAGGTCTCGATCACGTGGCGGTACCCGCAGGCGAGCGTCATCCCGCTGTTGGCGCACTGGTAGCCGAGGATCACCTCGTCGAGGTCGGGGTCGCGGCGCTGCAGACGGGGCACGAGCACGCGGTGGTCGAACCGCCGGGCGCGGCGTGGGTCGCGCCCCTCGCCGAGCGCGGCGGATCGCACGTGGTACTCGTCCTGACCGTCCTGGCGGTTGAGCAGCTGCGACGAGATCAGCACGGGTGCGGCGTCGTCGAGCAGCGTGACGTCGAGCGTCATCATCGCGAGGTGCCGGTGCTCGAAGCTCACGAGCCGCTCGGAGCGCACGTGCACCCGCTTGCCGGCCGGGGTGCGCCACACGAGGTCGCGCACCGACGTGCCGGCACGGAAGTCGAGCGTCCGCTCGAACCCCGTGACCTCGGCCGTGCTGAGCAGGAGCGGCTCGTCGTCGACGTAGAGCTTGATGAGCTTCGCATCGGGGACGTTCACGATCGACTGGCCCGTCTTCGCGAACGCGACGGCCTCCTCCGGGTGCTGGATCTCCCACGTCTCGTGGAAGCCGTTGAGGTAGGTGCCGTGGGAGTGGGCGTCGCGGCCCTCGGTGGGGTTGGCGCGCATGCCGATGTAGCCGTTCCCGATCGCGAACAGCGTCTCGGTGAGGCCGAGGTCGCGTGGGTCGTGCTCCACCTCGCGCAGGGCCCACGGATCGACCGGGAAGCGGTGCGTCGGCAGGCCGGTGGGGCGGCGTCGGGGCTTCACGGCGCTGCTCCTCCGAGCGTCTCGGCGAGGTCGTCGACCACGAGGTGGGCGCCTGCACCGGCGAGCGCCTCCCGGTTGCCGCCGCGATCGATGCCGAGCACGAGCGCGAACCCGCCCGCCCGCCCCGCCGCGACGCCCGAGACCGCATCTTCCACCACCGCCGTCGCGGCGGGCGCCGCGCCGAGCAGCCCCGCGGCGTGGAGGAAGGTGTCGGGCTCGGGCTTGCCGGGGAGCGCGTGCTCGGCGGCGACGATGCCGTCGACCACGACCCCGAAGCGGTCGCCCAGGCCGGCGGCGTGCAGCACGCGCCGAGCGTTCTTCGACGACGACACGACGGCCTGCGGCGTGTCGAGCGAGTCGAGCAGGTCGAGCACGGCCATCGTGCCCGGGTACGGCTCGATGCCCTCCGCGTCGAGCAGTGCGTTGAACGTCGCGTCCTTGCGGTTGCCCAGCGCGCACACGGTGTCGTCGCCGGGCGGGTCGGTCGGGTCGCCCTCGGGGAGCGCAATGCCCCGGCTCGCGAGGAACGTCCGCACGCCGTCGTAGCGCGGCTTGCCGTCGATGTGGGCGAGGTAGTCGGCGTCGGTGTAGTCGTAGTCCGCGAAGAGCGACGCCCAGGCCCGCTGGTGCACCTCGGCCGTGGGGGTGATCACGCCGTCGAGGTCGAGCAGCACGGCCTCGAACGCTCCCCAGTCGATCTCCTGCCCCACCGGACGCGAGGGTACCGCCCGCCGGCGGGCGAGGTCAGGACGCTGACACTCGGGTGGTGGCGTCGGCGGTGAGGCGGCGGTAGTCGAGCTTGCCGTTGGCGGCGCGTCCGACGGTGTCGACGAAGAAGACGCGCTTGGGGGCCTTGTAGCCGGCGAGGTGGGCCTTGACGTGTGCGATCAATGTGGCTTCGTCGAGGTCGGTGGTGGTGTGGACGAAGGCGGTGATGGCCTGGCCGAAGCGCTCGTCGGGAACGCCGACGACGGCGGCGTCCTCGACGGCCGGGTGGCGCTTGAGGACCTCTTCGACCTCTTCGGGGTAGACCTTCTCGCCGCCGGTGTTGATGCTCACCGAGCCCCGACCGAGCAGCACCACCGAGCCGTCGGCCTCCAGCATCGCCATGTCACCTGGCATGACGTAGCGGGTGCCGTCGATCTCGACGAAGGTCTC
>JALOLG010000252.1 GCA_025456105.1 Ilumatobacteraceae bacterium
TCCGCCCCCGTCGTCCCCGCCGCCGCCACCACCGCCACCCGTCTTCACGTACGGCCAGTACGACCGCTCGCTCGCGCACGGACCGCTGGCCGGGTTCTGGATCCGCTTCGGTGCGTGGGTCCTCGACGGGCTGCTCTACGGCCTGCTCGTCATCCCGTTCGCCGTGGTGGGCGTCGTGCTCATCGCACCGGAGTTCGAGGACTGCGTGTCGTTCGACGACGAGCTGATCTGCCCCGACGGCAAGCCGGGGTGGGGCATGGTGGTGCTCGGCGGCCTGGTGATCCTGCTGGGCGTGCTGGTCGCGGCCTTCTTGTACATCCGTGCCATGGCGAACACCGGCCAGACGTGGGGGGCCAAGATCGTCGGGGTCAAGGTCGTGCGCTCCGAGGGGGAGGGTCGCATCGGCTACGGCCGGGCGATCGGGCGTGCGCTGTTCGCCGGCTTCATCAGCGGTCAGGTCTTCTACCTCGGCTACCTCTGGGCGGCCTGGGACAAGCAGAAGCAGACCTGGCACGACAAGGTCTGCGACACGATCGTCGTCAAGGTCTGAGCGTCCCGTAACCTCGGCACCGTGACCCAGATCCGCCCGGTGCCCACCGACGCCGAAGCCGCCGCGATCACCGCCGCGGTCGAGGCGCTCTGGCCGCGGCCGGTCGCCGCGTCCGCGCCCGACGTGGTGCGGCGCAGCCCGTGGCGCTTCTCGGGTCGCTGGTGGGCCGTGCCGCTGCCGGTGCGCCGCGACCGTCCCTGGATGTGAGGTCCGGCGTGCTCGAGATCACCACGGTCGCCGACGACCTCGTGGTGCTGCACGAGGGCACGACGGTCCACCGCTTCGACGGCCTCGAGCCCAACACCCCCTACGAGCTGCGCGGCCAGTCGGTCCGCACCCTGCCCCGTCCCGCCGGGGGGCTGCGGTGCCGGTTCGCCACCGTCAACGACGTCCACTTCGGTGAGACCGAGGCCGGCCGCATCGACGACCACCCCGAGGGCCCGATCCAGCGCGCCGAGCCCGGCGAGCCGCCCTACCCCGAGACCATGAACCGCACGGCGGCCGCCGAGATGGCCGCGATCGACCCGGCCGCGGTGATCGTGAAGGGCGACCTGTCCCTCGACGGCCACCCCGACGAGTGGGCCGCGTTCGAGGCCTGCTACCGGGGAGCCTTCGGCGACCGCCTCCACGTGGTGCGGGGCAACCACGACGCCTACCGCGGCCAGACCGAGTACGCCGGCGACCAGTGGATCGAGCTGGCCGGCGTGGCGATCGCCCTGCTCGACACGGCCATCCCCGGCCACACCACCGGCTCGCTCTCGGCCGATCAGCTCGACTGGCTCGACGCCCACGCTGCCGCGGCCACCACCCCGGTCGTCGTCATGGGGCACCACCAGCAGTGGATCGGCGCACCCGGCGGGAACCGCAGCGACGACTACTTCGGCCTCCACCCCGACCCGTCCGACGCGCTCGACGACGTGGCCGCCCGCCGCCCGGCGATCGTGGCCTACACGGCCGGGCACACCCACCGCCACCGTGTGCGCCGCATGGCGCGCTCGGGCATCCCGTCGATCGAGATCGGGTGCACCAAGGACTTCCCGGGCACCTGGGCGGAGTACCGGGTGTTCGACAGCGGGATCCTGCAGGTGGTGCACCGCATGTCGTCGCCCGAGGCGCTGGCGTGGAGCGAGCGGTGTCGGTTCCTCTACGCCGACTTCGGCGTCGACTACCAGTCGTACGCGCTCGGATCGCTCGACGACCGCTGCCTCTCGATCCCGATCAGGTGAACGGCAGCCCCCGCTGGGGTGAACGGGAGATGAACGGACCAGACTGCTCCGGATGACCACGACCGGCGAGCACGACGAGCTGTCGCAGCCGCCGCTCCCCGCCGATCTGCCCCGCCGGCCGGACACGTTCTCGTCGCTGCGCATCGAGCGCTACCGGCTGCTGTTCATCGCCGGGATGTTCTCGTTCGTCGCGGTGCAGTCCGAGATCGTCGCCCGCGGGTGGCTCGCCAACGAGCTGACCGGCACCAACAGCGGCCTCGGTGGCGTCTACATGGCGTTCGGGATCCCGATGCTGCTCGCCACGCCGTGGGGCGGCGTGGTGGCCGACCGGGTGTCGAAGCGCCTCGTGCTGATGTGCGCCCAGCTGACCCTGATGGCGACCTCGCTGTGGATCGGCATCGCCGTGACGTTCGACGCCGTCGCCTACTGGATGCTGCTCGCCACGGCCGCGATCCAGGCCGTGGCGTTCTCGTTCGTCGGGCCGGCGCGGATGGCCATGACGTCCGAGCTCGTCGGCCGCGAGCTGCTCACCAACGCGATCGTCCTCGGTCAGATGAGTCTCAACCTCACCCGCGTCGTCGGCCCGGCGTTCGCCGGGATCGCGATCGGCATCGCGTGGTTCGGCACCTCGGGCGTGTACTTCGCGGCTGCCACCTTGTCGCTCATCTCGGCGATCCTGATGGTGCCGCTGCCCGCCGGCCGCTCCGAGCGGACGACCCCGCCCAGGTCGCCCACCCGCGAGCTCGTCGACGGCCTCAGCTACGTGAGGCGGCACCGCGACGTCCGGCTCCTGCTGATCACCTCGTTCGTGGTGGTGATGGTCGGGTTCCCGTTCATCGCGTTCCTCCCGCGGGTCGCCACCGAGATCTTCGACGTCGGTGCCGTCGGGTACGGCGCGCTCTCGGCCGCCTCGGCGGTGGGTGCGATCGTGGTGTCGCTGCTGATCGCCCGCACCGGTGGTGGTCGGTCGACGTGGCGCATCCAGACCGTGTCCGGGCTGGCGTTCGGGGTGGGGCTCGTGCTGCTCGCCGTGTCGCCCACCTACGCGGTGGCGCTGCTGTCGGTGGGCGTGGTGGGCGCGGCGTCGTCGGGCTTCCAGTCGACCAACAACTCGCTGGTGCTGGGCCTGTCGGAGTTCGCCTACCACGGGCGGATGCAGAGCCTCATGATGCTGTCGTTCGCCGGATTCGGCATGGCGGCGCTCCCGCTCGGCGCGATCGCCGACTCGATCGGTCTCCGATCGACGTTCTTCTGGATGGGCGTCGTGACCGTCGCGGCGATGGCGACCTACGTGCTCGTGCGCAACCGATCAGCCGGCCTCGCCGATGGTCTGGATCTCGCGGACCGGGTAGGCGACGCTGCTCGACCGTGACACCGCCGGCAGGCTGCCCGACCCGGCTGACGACCGGTAGCGCACGTCCCAGGTGGTGGTGACCGTCAGCTCGTACGGCTGATCGGGCGGCGACGGACGGCGGTAGGTGTAGCCGCACGGGCCCTGGACCGTGGTCGTCGGGTCGACGACGGGCGTGCCACGCCCCGAGCACACGACGGTGTCGCCCGTGCCGAAGGTCCAGGTGGTGGTGCGGAGCGTGGGCGTCGCCTCGGCCCACACCGGACCGGCCTCGGCCCGGGCGGGCGGCGCGGTCGCCGCCGCGACGGCGAGCCACATGCCGAGGTTGACCGTGCCGAGCCCGGCCGGGGAGATCTCGGGGACGGGCGCCGGGATGCGCTTGGTGGCTTCGTCGCGGGCGACCGCGAGGACGTCGGCGGCCCGGATGTCGTCGCGGACCCACCGGAACGTGGAGCGCCCCGCGCACACGGCGGTCCAGCCGGTGGCGGTGGTGCCGTTCGTGTAGCGACGGCCGACGCTGCCGTCGGGCTTGGTGAACACCGACGGGTCGATCGGCCCGACCTGGCCGATCTGCGCCGTCTGGTAGTAGGCGAGGGCGGGCATCTTGACCCAGGTGCACGGGACCGAGGTCGACGTCACCTGCCGCCACTTCGCCGGCGCCGCCACCGCACACGCCGCCGAGTACGACCCGCCGCCCGAACTGCCGGTGCAGTTGTCTCGAGCCCCGCCACCCGCGTAGGCGGTGCCG
>JALOLG010000253.1 GCA_025456105.1 Ilumatobacteraceae bacterium
CCAGAGGCGGTGCGCGAGCCAGTCGGGGACGCCGGCTTGGTCGAAGAGCCAGTACCACGGCCCCGACGGCCACAGGTAGCTGATGGTCTGGTGCGGCACCCACCCGGCGAACTGGCGCGGATCGAAGGTGTACGGGGCGTCGCCCACGAGCCGCCCGGGATCGAGGTAGAGATAGAGCTTGGTGTCGGCCGGCATCCGGCCGTGCCCCGCCGACAGCGCGGGCAGGTAGGTGAGGACGGCGAGGAGGGCGACGCCGCCGGCTCGCGACCAGGCGCGCCGCGCCAGGGTCACGGGATCGCCCCGTAGACCCCGTACAGCGCCGTCAGCGTCGCGAGCCCGGCCCCGCACGCCACCAGCACGAGCTCCCAGCCGAGCCGGTCGCGGTGCGGCCACCAGGCAGCCACGGGGATCACGAGCGGGACCGCCGTGAACAAGAAGCGCGGACGGGCGGTGACCGTCGCCGGCAGGAGCATCAGCACGACCACCACGATCACGTAGGCCGTGAGCGGCGCCGGGAGCGGACGCTTCCACAGGCACCAGAGCGCTGCGACCAGCGCCACCATCGACGCCATCGTGAGTGCGTCGGTGGGCGAGCTGAACGGCGCGGTCAGGAAGCTGAGGGTGTTGTTGATCGCCGTGGCACCGAAGCTCGTCCCCTCCTCCCAGGCCTCGCTCTGCACCCGGAACCACACCATCGCCTCGCCGGTGTGGTGCCAGAGGAACAGCTGGTAGCCGAGGAAGCCCGTCGCCGCGATGACCGGCGCGGCGATCGAGCTCCAGGCGCGCTCACGTCGGATGGCGAGCACGCACGCCACCGCGCAGGCCACGACGATGGCGACGCCGTTCGGGCGGCTCGCGGCTGCCAGCGCGCCCGCGAGGCCCGCCCACCACCATCGCTGGTCGAGCAGCGCCAGCATCGCGAGCGCGGCGAACACGATGAGGGTGGCCTCGGCGTAGGCGAACGACAGCACGAACGAGCCCGGGAACACGGCGAACAGCACCATCGCTCGCGCCGCCACCTCGTGGTCGGCGGTGAGCCGGCGGGCGAGCACGCCCACCAGCAGCACGGCGGCCAGGCCGAGGAGGGCGTTCACGAGCAGCGCGGCGAGCACCTCACGGGCGGGCAGGATCCAGTCGACCGCCCGGACGATGGTGGGGTAGAGCGGGAAGAAGGCGGCCCGCGCCTCCATCTGGAAGTAGGTGATGTCGGGCGGGACGTCGCGCGGGTACCCGCCGCGGACGATCTCGAGGTACCACTTGCCGTCCCACGACACGAGCACCTCGGTGATGAGGTCGAGGCCGCTGCCCGGCTGGGGCAGGCCGGCCTCGTTCGCGTCGACGACGCGCTGGGACGCCACGACCCCGGCGCCGGCGAGCACGCACAGCCGCGAGACCACATAGGCGGCGATGCCGTAGCCCATCGCTCGACGCCAGGTGAGTGGGGCCCGCTCGGTGTGGATCGACGCAGGAGCGACGGGGGCCTGGCTCGACATCGCCGGGCGACGCTAACAGCGAGGGTCCGGTGCCGGAGAACACCCTCTCATCGGGGACGATGTCGGTGTGACCACCATCTCGCGCACCAGTCCACGACCCGGCGTCGCCCTGCTCACGCTCGACCGGCCCGAGGTGCTCAACGCGATGACGGCCGAGCTCGTCGAGGAGCTCCACGGCCACCTCGATGCCATCGCCGTCGACCCGGAGGTCCGGGTCGTGGTGCTCACCGGCGCCGGGCGTGGGTTCTGCGCCGGGCTCGACCTCCGCGGCTACGGCGAGGCGCCGCACACGGCACACCTCGGCCCGACCCAGCGCGGCTTCGCCGTCCAGCGCCACATCGCGTCGCTCGTGCCGCACCTGCGGTCGCTGCCGCAGCCGGTGATCGCCGCCGTGAACGGCCCCGCTGCCGGCGGTGGCTTCGCGCTGGTGCTCGCCTCCGACATCCGGATCGCCTCCCGCACGGCCAAGTTCAACGCGGCGTTCATCCGGATCGGGCTGTCGGCGTGCGACATCGGCACGTCGTGGCTGCTCCCACGGCTCGTCGGAGCCTCACGGGCCCAGGAGCTGATGCTCACCGGGCGCGTGTTCGACGCCGAGGAGGCAGCGCGGATCGGGCTGGTGGTCGAGCTCCACGAGCCCGAGGCGCTGCTCGACGCCGCGCTCGCGAAGGCCGATCAGGTGATGGCGAACGCGCCCTTCGGTGTGGCCCTCACCAAGGAGGCCATGTGGACCGCGCTCGAGATCCCGGGCATGCAGGCGGCGATCGACCTCGAGAACCGCCAGCAGATCATGGCCAGCGCCACCGCCGACCACCGCGAGGCGATGCGGGCGTTCCTCGAGCGCCGTCCGCCCGCGTTCGAGAACCGCTGAATCAGGAGGTGGCCGTGCCGCCGACCGCGACCGGGGTCTCGCTGACGAGCGGGTGGTGGCACGCCACGAAGTGGCCGCCGCCGATGTCGCGGAGCTCGGGCTCGACGGTCATGCAGGTCTGGTCGGCGGCAGGGCAGCGCGGATGGAAGCGGCACCCCGGCGGCGGGAGCACCGGCGACGGCGGCTCACCCACGACGTTGGTGTGCGACACCTTGACGTCGGGGTCGGGCACCGGGATCGCGTCGAGGAGCACCTTGGTGTAGTGGTGCGACGGCCGGGCGTACAGGTCGTCGGACGCGGCCACCTCGCACACCTTGCCGAGGTACATCACCGCCACGCGGTCGCTGACGTTCTTCACCACGGCGAGGTCGTGGGCGATGAAGATCAGCGTGAGCCCGTACTGGTCCTTGAGGTCCTGCAGGAGGTTGAGGACCTGGGCCTGGACGCTCACGTCGAGCGCCGACACGGGCTCGTCGCAGATGATGAGCGTGGGGTCGAGCACGAGCGATCGTGCGATCGAGATGCGCTGGCACTGACCACCGGAGAACTGGTGAGGCTGGCTCTCGGCAGCCCGCTGCGGGTCGATGCCGACGTCCTCGAGCACCCGGTCGACCAGCGAGCCGCGCTCGGACTTGCTGCCGCGCTTCCAGATCGTCAGCGGCTCCATCACGATGTCGCGGACCTTGCGCCGGGGGTTGAGCGACGAGATCGGGTCCTGGAAGATCATCTGCATCTTCGTGCGCGCCTCGCGCATCGCCTTGCCGTCGAGGGCGGTGAGCTCCTGGCCCTCGAACAGGACCGAGCCCGAGGTGGGCCGGGGGAGCTGCATCACGGCCCGGCCGGTGGTGCTCTTGCCGCAGCCGGATTCGCCGACGAGCCCGAGCGTCTCGCCGCGGAGCACGTCGAAGCTGATGCCGCTGACCGCGTTGACCTTGAGCCCGGTGCGGCCCACCGGGAACTCCATCACGAGGTCCTCCACGCGCAGCACCACGTCGCCGTCGTGCAGGTGCGCCTTGCCCGTGCCGGCCATCAGGCGCCCCCGCCCGTGCTGACCGCGACGGGCACCCCGGCGGCGAGCTCCGCATCGCGCTCGAGGAACTCGGGGGACCCCACCGGGTACCAGCACGCGTAGAAGTGCCCGGGCTCGTCGGCGGCCACCAGCGGCGGCTCCTCGGCGTGGCAGCGCTCGCGCGCGTACGCGCAGCGCGGGGCGAACCGGCATCCCGGTGGAGGGTTCACGAGATCGGGCGGGCGACCCGGGATGGTGGTGAGTCGGGTGTGGCTCGGGTCCTCGATCTTCGGGATGCTCTCGAGGAGCGCCTTCGTGTAGGGCATCTTCATCGAGGCGAACAGGGTGCGGGTGGGCGCCTTCTCCACGAGCCGACCGCCGTACATGACGGCGATCTCGTCGGTGTGACCGGCGACGACGCCGAGGTCGTGGGTGACCAGGATCATCGACATGTTGCGGTCGCGGCGCTGCTCGCCGATGAGGTCGAGGATCTGGGCCT
>JALOLG010000254.1 GCA_025456105.1 Ilumatobacteraceae bacterium
GACCAACATCTACATCGAGTCGGTCTCCGACGACCCGCGCAACGGTGGGCCCCTCGTTCACCTGCGCTCACGCGGCGTGTATCCGGTCGGGGCATCGGACCCGCGCAACCCGACCAGCGTGTTCTACGGTCGCTACGACGACGATGTCGTGCAGACCGACGACGGCTGGCGCATCCGTCACCGGCGATACCAGCACGGCTCGTAGCTGGGATGATCGGATGAGGCGGGTCGTCATCGTCGGGGCGGGCGGGCGCGACTTCCACACGTTCAACGTCGTGTTCCGTGAGGATCCCGGAGTGGACGTCGTCGCCTTCACCGCGGCGCAGATCCCGAACATCGACCGCCGCACCTACCCACCCGATCTGGCGGGCGACCGCTACCCCGCCGGCATCCCGATCGTGCCGCAGGCCGAGCTGGTCGAACTGATCCAGACCCACGACGTGGACGAGGTGGTGTTTGCGTACTCCGACATCGCCGACACGGATGTGATGCACCTCGCGGCGCGAGTGCTCGCCACCGGCGCAGACTTCCGCCTGGTCGGCCAGCGCGGCGCCACGCTTCGGAGCCGGAAACCCGTCGTCGCCGTGTGCGCCACCCGCAGTGGTGCCGGCAAGAGCCAGACCAGCCGGGCTGTCGCGCACGTGCTGCAGGCACACGATCTCACCGTGGCGCTGATCCGCCACCCGATGCCGTATGGCAACCTGCACGACATGCGGGTGCAGCGATTCCGCACGCTCGACGACATCGACGCCAGCCACCCGACCATCGAGGAGCGCGAGGAGTACGAACTGCCCGTCCGGCTGGGCATCCCCGTCTACGCCGGCGTCGACTACGCCGATGTCGTCGCACTGGCCGAGCAGGATGCCGACGTCCTGCTGTGGGACGGCGGCAACAACGACCTGCCATTCCTGCGGCCCGACGTGATGATCGTGGTCGCCGATGCCCTGCGGCCCGGGCACGAACTCGCGTTCCACCCCGGCGAGGCCAACGTGCTGCTCGCCGACGTGCTCGTCGTCAACAAGATCGACAGCGTGCCCGAGCATGAGCGGCGCACCGTGGTCGACGGGGTGGTGGACGGGCTCCGGCGGCTGAACCGGCGCGCCGACATCGTGCTCGCCAGCAGCCCGGTCACCCTCGCCGCCGGGCCATCCATCCGGGGCAAGCGGGTGCTCGTGGTCGAAGACGGTCCCACGGTCACCCACGGGGGCATGCCGTTCGGCGCTGCCTCGGTCGCTGCCCGGGCACACGGCGCCCGACCCGTCGACCCTCGTCCCTTTGCGGTCGGTTCCCTCCGCGGGGTGTACGAGACGTACCCGCATCTCGGCCCGGTGCTGCCCGCCATGGGGTACTCCGAGCAGCAGATCGCCGACCTGGCGGCGACGATCGCCGCCACACCCTGCGATGCGGTGCTGTCGGGGACACCGATCGATCTGGGCTCGGCCCTCCGGGGGCATGACCTCGGCGGCCACGTCGTGCGCCACGTCGCGTACGACCTCGACACCGACAGCAAGGAACGGCTCGCCGAGCTGCTGGCACCCTGGATCACGCGCTGGACCGCCAGCGGGGAACCCGATGCATGAGTCGCCGATGCACGGGTTCGGCCCTGAGAGCGAGCGCCTGGCCCGGCTGATCCTCGACTACGTGATCGACCGGCTCCGTCAGAGCCCGCCGCCGCTCGACGGACCCCGGACACCGGAGGAACTGCGCGACGCCACGGGGCAGATGATCACCGAACACGGGCTCGGGCCCGACGCTGCGCTGGCCTTGTTCCGCGACGTCCTGGCACCGGCCTGCATCTCGAGCGACCACCCCCGCTACGTCGCGTTCGTCCCGACGGCACCCACCGAAGCCGCCAGCTTCTTCGACCTCGTCGTGTCGGCCGCCAACATCTACGGGGACTGGTGGCTGGAGGGCGCGGGAGCCATCTACGCCGAGATGCAGACACTGCGATGGCTGGCCGACCTGGCGGGCTTCCCGCCGGACGCGAGCGGCGTGTTCTTGAGCGGCGGCACCGCCGGCAATCTCACCGCGCTCACCGTGGCCCGACAGACCTGGCGGCGCCGGCACGACACCACCCGCCCTGCGGCGGTCGCCGTCGCGCCGAGCGCCCACTCCTCGGTGCGGTTGTCGGCGATGGTCACGGACATCCCAGTGCTCGTGGTCCCCGGCGACGAACACGGCCGGCTCACCGGCACCCTGCTGCGCGACG
The DNA here is from genome assembly GCA_025456105.1 of Ilumatobacteraceae bacterium. Lineage (GTDB taxonomy): Bacteria > Actinomycetota > Acidimicrobiia > Acidimicrobiales > Ilumatobacteraceae. The sequence goes on from JALOLG010000254.1 coordinate 2,210, forward strand.
CGCTCGACCACGCCGACCAGGAGGTCTTTGCCGTCGTGGCCACCGGTGGCGCCACCAACACCGGCCTCATCGACGACCTGGCCGGCGTCGCCGAGGTCTGCCAGGACCGCGGGCTGTGGCTGCACGTCGACGCGGCCTACGGCGGCGCTGCCTTGGCGTCTTCGATCGCCCGCCCCTGGTTCGACGGGATCGAGCGGGCCGACTCGTTCATCGTCGATCCCCACAAGTGGCTGTTCGCGCCGTTCGACTGCGCAGCCCTGCTCTACCGCGACCCGAACCTGGCCCGGGCGGCCCTCACCCAGCATGCCGGCTACCTGGAAACGCTGGCGCCGACGGCACCGCTGAACCCGAGCGACCTGGGCATCCACATGACCAGGCGCGTCCGCGGCCTGCCGCTGTGGTTCTCGCTCACCTCGCACGGCACCGCGGCGTACGACGCTGCGGTCACCCGCGGGATCGAGCTCGCCCTTGCGACCGCCGACCGGGTACGGCAGGCCGAACACCTCGAGCTCGTGATGGATCCACAGCTGAGCGTGGTGCTGTTCCGACGGACCGGTTGGGACGCGGACCGATGCCAAGCGTGGACCGACCAAGCGTTGGCGTCCGGGCTGGGCCTGCTCGTGCCGACGGTGCACGACGGCGAGACCGTGTTCCGATGCTGTTTCGTGAACCCGACCACGACGCTCGCCGACGTGGATGCGCTGCTCGACGCCATGCGTTGACGCGCCGCGCGCTCGATCAGGCGACCACGCGGGTGCCCGCCCTGCCCTCGAGCACGGCCACAGCCTCCGTGAGCGCCCCGATCGCAGCGAAACCCCCGGTGCGCTCGGTGAAGCGGCACGCGGCCTCGACCTTGGGTCCCATCGAGCCCGCCGGGAAGCCCTGGGTGCGCAGCTCGGTGGTCGTCGCTGACCGGATCGCACGCGAGTCGGGCGAACCGAACGCGGTCTCGACGGCTTCCACGTCAGTGAGGAGCAACAGGGCGTCGGCGCCGAGCGTCTCGGCCAGCAGTGCTGCGGTGAGGTCCTTGTCGATCACGGCCTCGATGCCCGCCAGCTCGCCCTCGGCACCCCGCAGGACCGGCACTCCGCCGCCCCCGGCGCACACCACCAGCACCCCGGCCTCGACCAACAGTCGGATCGACGGCGTCTCGACGATCTCGCGGGGCTCGGGCGAGGGCACCACCCGCCGCCACACGGCACCGTCGGGAGCGACCGACCAGTCCCGCTCCGCGGCCAGCGCCCGGGCGGTCGTCTCGTCGTAGGTCGGCCCCACGAACTTGGTCGGCCGGGAGAAGGCCGGGTCGGCCGGGTCCACGACGCACTGGGTCAGCACCGCCACCACTTCTCGTCCCGGCAGCGCGTTGTGCAGGCCCTGCGCCAACCAGTAGCCGATCAAGCCCTGTGTCTCGGCGCCGAGCGGGTCGAGCGGGAACGGCTGCGACAACATGGGGTCGGTGGCCGATTCCATGGCCAACACCCCAACCTGGGGCCCGTTGCCATGCGTGACGATGACCTCGTGATGCTGTGCGAGCGGGGCGAGCGCGTCCGCTGCCCCCAGCACGTTGCGCCGCTGTGGCTCGGCGTCGGGCCGATCGCCCCGTCGCAGCACGGCGTTACCCCCGAGTGCCACCACGATCCGCATGCCACTCAGTGTGCACCAGCGAGATGAACGGCATCAGCCCCGCCGAGGGTGACCGATGAGGTCGATCAGCTCGCGGAGGTCCGGTGGGTCAGGATCGACGAGCTGATGCGTCGTCCCGAGCGACTGGTGAGTAAGGACAGGTTCGCCACGGCGTCGGCGACGACGTCACGTGGTACCACGTTCGGTTGAGTGCGGCGGGCATTGCCGACGATGGGCTCGGGGGTGCACGCATGCAGGCTGTAGAGCC